>NZ_JAKEUP010000019.1:0-89724 GCF_022397895.1 Vibrio sp. Isolate33 | reverse complement strand
TTTTTAAGGATAATCTGGCGCGGATATCATCGTGGAGCTGGGAAGCTAGTGCTCCCAACAAGGACTCCGAATACATTAGCGCAAACCAACTCCGTTATTACTTAATTGTAGTTGCAATAACGGGGCGGACCATACATTTTTTGTATGTGCTAACCAAAAGCGTAACGCTCTAAGCTGCTTGTTCTTCTAACGAACCAGAGAAACGCTTCTTGTAGGCTCGCAGCATGCTTAGGCTGAATATCGCAGTGACAGTTTCTGCAAATAAGATACTCGCCCAAATCCCTTGTTCTGGGAACAGCTTTGGCAAAATGATGATGCCTAATGCGACGAAGACAAAGCCTCGTCCAAGAGATATTAGTGTTGCTTGCTTAGGTTTAGCCGTTGCCTGAAACAGGTTGGCGATCACCAAGTTGACCCCCATCAGTGGTACTGCAAAGAAGAAGAAGGTGAGTGCAGTCGCTGATAGCTCAATCAAGTCACTTGAGGCACCCAAATAAAAGGCAGCGATTTTCGGTGCAAACAGATACACCAAAATCATAAAGACTAAGGCACTGCCTACAGCGCTTTTTAGCCCAAGACGGAAGATTTCATCGACACGTTTAGGCTGGCTTGCACCATGATTAAAGCTGATGATTGGCTGGCAAGCTTGCGCGATTCCGACCATCACAAACAGGGCAAATACACCTACATTTGCTGTTAAGCCGTAAGCAATAATGTGGTTCTCACCAAATTTATGAAGTAACACATAGTTGAACAACAAAATGGTCATTGCCGCCGTCACTTCGATGAAGAAGGTCGGGGTCCCGATCTTGAGGATACTTGGTACTTTATTGAAACCAATCCCTTTTAAGCTTAGCTCTAAGGTGCCTTGTTTACGTACGAAGTGGCTCAATAAAATGCAGGCAATCACGACTTGTGAGATGGCTGTGCCGTAGGCTGCCCCTTTCATGCCCCAACCAAAATCCAAGACGAAGAAGTAGTCCAATACTAGGTTAACCACAGCACCGATCGACATAGCATATGTCGCCAGTTTCGGGTTGGTATCGTTACGCACAAAACATGACATGACCCATGCCAATGAATACAAAACAAAGAATGGCAACATGACGGACAGGTAATCGTGAGCAAGTTCAGCCATGTAACCGGTCGCGCCCATCAACACCACCATTTCATCTAGCCAAAATAAAGCGGCAGTGACTGTTATTGTGCTAAACAGAGCAGTAACCAGCATGGATTGGCTAAACAGAGTTTGTCCTGAAGACACATTACCTTTGCCGACTTCAATCGACATAAGCGCAGCGCCACCAATACCCACCATCATCGCGATGGCAGTGAATATAGAGAAAGCAGGGATGGTTAACGCGATTGCACCGAGCCCGTCAGGGCCAACACCGTGCCCTACGAACCAAGCGTCTCCCATGATGAAAAGAGACTTGATCACCATGCCGGTTAGCGCAGGCCAAAGGTATTGATAAAAGGATTTAGATATTGGATCGGTTTTTAGGTTGATGGCCATTTGAGCAAGCTCCCAACAAATTGGATGTAACCAAAGTGGATATAATAAAGAGCGAGCATTATCGGAACTTAACTGGATTCTAAAAAGGGATGATCTGCGTGTTATGTTGCACTATCTGCACATCGAATTCGAAACTCTGCGGGGGATTCGTTCATCTGACCGCGATAAAAACGACTGAAATAGGCAGGATCTTCGAAGCCCAGTTCAAAAGCGATGGTTTTGATGGTCTTGGTTGAAAAGATCAATTCTCGATTCGCTTCTAAGATGGTTCGGTCATGAATTAGCTGGGTAACGGTTTTGCCTTTGTCAGCCTTGACGATTTCGTTGATGCGTTTGTTTGTTATCGACAGCGCTTGCGCATAAAAGTCGCAATGTTTGTGGGTGGTGTAGTGTTGCTCAATCAAATCGACAACCTTGTTTACTCGGCTGTCACGCACTTCGCCTTTCAACGAGGACTGGGTTGCGAAGCGCAATATGTAGCGCAAAAAACTATTAACGAGAGACTCCACTAAATCCCAGTCGCTGTTCTCTCGCTCGCACTCTTCTTTGAGCATGGTGAAAATAGGCAGTAGGTAGCGGTTGCCTTCTTCGTTGCAGTCCAAATAGGGCGGTCGACTTTGATGCATGGCAAAAACGGTATCGACCAACTGTGTGTTGCGATGATTGGTTTTGACAAAGCCTGGGGTAAATACCAGTAAACGAGCATTTTCTCCCACCAGTTCAGAGCGGTGAACCTGACCCGGAGCAATGGTAAAAATACGTCCGACTTTGTTGTCGTAGTCAACGAAATCAATACTCTGGCTACCGAGATCATCCACGCACCACACCAACTCCCAATACTCATGTCTGTGTGGTTCTAAGAACGTATCATTGCTGTTAGATAGCTCCGCAGCACGACAGGGCTGACCTTTGATTAGACGAACGTGTTTAATGGGAGTTCTCATGACATTCCTTTGTTGGAGTGAGTGCTGTGTAGATAACGGTAACAGTCGCTGCTCAGCAAATCCTAATGTAGTCGATAGTGACTTTTAAGTCATTCGCTTAGCATGTTATTAGCTATTAGCTACTAGTGATGAGCAGTGAAACGGTGATCGGGGTGACATAGATTAAGCATGTACAGAGGGAGTGAGGCGGAAGTTTAAGTATGCATAACGATTAAAACCCTAGAAGCTCATTGCAATCTTCTAGGGGGGACTAACACAGAGCTTAGTTGCTACTCGCTGTTTTCAGCGAAGAACGCAGCTTGAAGATGCCCTTAGGTGCCTTGGTCAGCAAGATGCCACAAAGCAGCGGAATTATCATAACCAGTGATTGTTCAGATAGAACTTCACCATTGATGTAGCAAGAGATCAGTAGCGCCACCACTGGGAAGATTAGAAAACAGATAGATGCTTGGAACGGCGTCGAAACCTGACCTAGTTTAAAGTAAGCGACAATGCCGCCGACACTCGCTACAAAACCTAGGTACACGACCGCTGAGATAGAATCCCAAGTGAAAGATTCTACGTTCACGTTCTCACCAACAGCCGACACAGCAAACAAGAAAATCGCAGCAATAAAGCTTGGCACAGCGTTGTAAGTCAGTACTTCGATGCCTTTACAGTGCTTTTGTACCAACACGTACATTACCGCGTGAATTGCAACCGCAAGCCCCAGGCAAACCGTACCGATAAAGTAGTCATCACCGCCCATTTGCATTTCGTTACCAAGGATTAAGCACAGGCTCACAACCGCAGTAACTAGGCCGAATATTTGATGCTTCGCTAAGCGTAGACCAAGGAATAAACCCGACATCAGCATCACTGCTACTGGCATGTTTGCAAAGATTATCGACGCCAAACCAGAAGAGATATATTGCTCACCATAGATCATTAACGTGAACGGAATAGCAAAATACATCAGTGCCACAATCAGCAGCCATTGACGTTTACCCTTAGGAAAAAGCAGAGGTTGGTTGAACACTTTCGCCAATACCGCAAGTAACGGTGCAGCCAGTAAAAAGCGCAATGCCGTGGCAAAAATAGGTGGGATAGAATGCAATGCCACTTCCATAGCGAACCAAGTGGTTCCCCAAATTAAGCAAACAGAGACAAAAAGCAAGATAGTTAGCGACTTCGAATTCATGGTGACTACTCATTAATAATTATTTTAAATCATAGGCTTGTAGCGCCTTAATGACGTGGCACAGTATAAGTAGGTCACCGGAGAAAAATTTTGTCTTTTTGTCTCTAATTGAAATGAAATGGAGAAATTAAATCTCTAATATAACCCTTTGGGGTAAATAAATTTCACAAAAAGAGATTAAGTTAAATTCATTATTCTTTGTAAGGTCTAATTTTGACGAGTGGATGTATCATTCCGCAACGTAAGATAATTGACAGATTTGCTCGACTTCGGAGTCTGGTGGGCAGTGGTATATAGGTAACGTCTGTAAAAAACGCTACTGACAACAAACTTATAACATAGAGTGTTGAAGGTTTATTTGGTTCACGTTCATACTGAACAAAGGTCGACATAGCATGGAAATGAGGTAGGGCATTTGAAAAACACAATCGACTTAAATCTGTATCGATTTTTGGATCTGCTTTATGAGCAACAATCTCAGGCGAAGGTTTGCCATATTTTAGATATCAGCCGAGCAACGTTTAATCGTCACCTTTCGGATTGTCGAGACTTGTTTGCTAATGAGTTATTCATTGCAACCAAAGGTGTTTATGCGCCGACTTTGTTCACCACTCAATTGATGCTGGTGGTGAAAGAGCCTTTAGAAAAGCTAGAGCAAGCGCAGCAAATATCGCAGTCGTTTATTGGTACCGATTCGAATATTGAATATGTTTTTCATGCTGCGAATCCATTGAGCACACTGTTTACCGTTCCCTTATTGAAAGGGTTAACAAGTAAAGAATCGAAGCCCAAGATATCGATGATGGATTGGTCTTTGGATGGCGTTGAATTCCCTAAATCAGGCACCTTAGCGATAGGTGTGTCGGGTTATCCGAATGAACTCAATGATCGCATTGTAGAGCGTAAAGTGGGGTCGTTAGAATTGTTTGCTTATGTGGCCGATACTCACCCTCTAGCCAAAAACGAAGCCATCGACCTCAACCAGTTAGAGAGCTTTGATACGGTGCGCGTTTCGATGGGATCATTGGATGCGAATTCCTATTATGAACGCCTAAAAAAACGCACAGGCTTGGTGTTGCAACAAAAGCTGACCGTTGCATCGGTCTCCTCCGCGTTGGAATGTGTGCAGGTGAGTCAGTATGTATACGTTGGCTTTGATATGGATTTGGCTTCTATCCCTAGTGGGCTCAGTAAACGTCCTGTGCTATTCAACGGCGAAGCGGTGACGTTTGATGTTGGTATTCAGTATCACCGTGCTTGTTATCAGCATCCGATAGTCAAACGGATTGAGCAGATCTTAAGTGAGAGCTTAGAAAGCTATTGATCGTATAGATGATGACAACAACAAAAAACGCGCCGATGAAGGCGCGTTTTTTAGTCCTAAAGCTTGTTTCGTTAAGTCTGGTTAGTGTTACAGCTTAACTTCTTCAATGTCGCTTGGCTTCCATGTTTGGTCATACCAAGCTTCTTGAGGGCCGTAGAGTCTTAGAATCGTGAACCAACCTTTGCCTGGAACCGTTTCTATCCAGTTCGCTTCTTTGCCTTGTGGCGCGGTAGGGCCAAAGTACAGATCAACCGAACCATCTTTGTTTTCAATAAAATCATCACGCTGGTTGTTCTTACTTGGCAGCGGTTGGCTAGTTTGTAGCTCTGAACGCGTTTGCGTGTCGTAAGCCACAATAGACCAGAAGTTCTTAGCCGGGACATTCGCCGGAATATTCAATTTATAGTGCTTGCCACCATCGAAGTATTCACCGTCTTTCGCTTGATCAAGCAGCGCGTATTGAGAGCCCTTTTCGATAAGCTTTAGAGCCATCGCGGGTGTATTTACCGTCGCTACATAGAAGAAGTAAGAGCGTGCATCTAGGTTGCGTCCACCTTCACCTTTGTCGACTAACCATTGGTAATCTTTGCCGATAAACGCCGTTTTCCATAGACGGTCTTCATAGATGTAAGCTTTCTTGTCTCTTGGCTGGAAGTACAGGGATCTAGCTGTTGCGTTACCAATCGCGACACCATCTTTCATCAGCTTTTTCATGCGTTCATCGGGTGCAAAAGGTTTGTTCTTTTGAATGCCAATGCTCGACATTAAACCACGCAGCTCAGGGTCGATGAATGAAATCGGCTCTTTATCTAGCACGGTTTTAATCTCTGTGTAGAAGTGCTCGTCATTTGCATGAATGGTATTGAACGATTTTCCACTCCCCGAGATGAACTCCATTTCCGGTTGATCATCTTTCTTCGCTAGTGGGTAGATCTTCAGCTTCTCTTTATAGGCTTTCACTGCAGCATCGGTTTTTCCATCTTTCAGGAACCCGCGCGCAATAAACCAGTTGGTGTAGCTGGTGGATTGTGAAACAAAGTAGCCTTCAGGTACTTCGCCTTCGTAGCCCGGAGGAAGAATCAGGTACTTACCGCCTTTGCCTTTATCTGGCCCCACGATGCCTAGGTCGGTAACAAAGCGGAAAAACGCATCGTTCACCGTCGTTGGTCCCATACCTTCTGGTACTTCAATGACGGTCGGACCATCTTTCTCAAGGTCGAGGAAAACTGAAGCATAAACGGTGTCGGTGTTACCGGTTAGAAATAACGGATTCGAATCCATCAAGTTATCAAACACCACCACTTGGTTTGATGAAGTTGAACCAATCTCAGTATGACCAACGCGCAGTGCTTCAACCGAAGCCATTGGAATCGCATTGAGGAACACCTCTGTTGAGCGAAGTGTATCTAGATTGTCATACAGCTTTTGCGCAGTTTCAGCAGTTGGTGCACCATCTTTAAAGTTCAGCTCACCGATGCTGGTTTGCACCGTATCCGGCGTCATAATGCTTGATGGAATATCGGTATTGTAGTTTTCCGTAGCCAGTACTTGGTGTGAGATAAAGAGACTGCTCGCCAACACAAGTGCTTTCAGCTTCGACTTAATCATGATGTCACCTTTCAGTTTCGTTTCGATGTACTTACTTTATGCTAGTCGAAAAAACATATCTGATACGCGACAGGCTCAAAAATGAGCTTTAAAGCGAGGATCAAAGTGAAAGGCTAAGAAGACGATCGCAGAACTGCGTGGATGCACTGCAATAAATAGTTTTATAGATAAAACAAAGCCCGCACTTGGCGGGCTTATCAGTAACATTCTAAATTTTTACTGCGTAACGGGTTTGATCGTCTTGGGCTGCCTGATTGCAAGAATCAACTGAGGCAGTAGAGACATCACGATCATGCCTGTCATCAGCGAGTATTGAACCGCAGTGAACGACTCACCCATCAACACCATACCGGTCACGATACCTGCTACCGGGTTAGCGATTCCACCAAAGGTAAAATCAACCACCGACATACGTTGCAGCAACCACACATACATGCCGTAACCAAGTGCTGTGTTTAGCCCAATCACCCAAACCAAACCCATCGCATTACGAGCGTCGAAATGAGTCACTGCGTTAACATACGGTTGTGGGTCGATGAAGGCATGAACGCCAGAAGCGACAGACAAAATCGTACCGCCCAAAATCAGCTGCCATGTGAGTACCTTCCACCAGTGCATACGATTACCCAGTGATTTGGTAATGCTGCTGCCGATAACGATACACATGATCGCGGCAAACATGGCGCCTAAACCGATAGGGTTCAATACGATTTGACTTGGGTTGAATAGAATCCAAGCTAAGGTGATCAAGCCAATACCAGACAGGGCTTGAATCAAATGCGGACGCTGCTTTTTCACTACCCAATGGAAGATCATTGCGAACACAGGCACAGAGATCATACCCACGCCCGAAATCGCTGAAGGCAGGGTTAATGCCATCACGAAGATCAAACCAAAGAAGGTCGCGATGTTGATCAGGCCTAGAGTGAAAATGATTTGCCACTCGCCTTTTTTAGGCAGTGTTGGCTTTACCGCTAGCAATAACAAACCAGCAGGTAATGCACGCAAAGCACCTAGTAATAGTGGTGGCCACTCCTGTAGCGTAAATTGCGTCACTGCATAAGTTGTTCCCCAAAAGAATGCGGGAATCATTGCTAATAATATGTTCATCCAAAATATCTTTACGTTAAGATAACTATTGTGTGAACTGTATACTGAGAACTAGTGGTTGTAAAGTATCTTTATGTTAAACTAGTTTGAAGTAATCAGACTAATAACGGAGCTAGATTGCAAATGGATGCTATCGACCGCGTTGTAGAGCAATGGGCAAAGGAAAAGCCCGAATTAGAAACTGAGCCTATGGCAATGATGGGCCGGATTATGCGTATTGCCAAGTATATGGAAACGCAAGTTGCCGATCTGCATAAAAAGTACGACATGAAGTTGGGTGAGTTTGATGTATTGGCGACCTTACGACGCTCTGGAAAGCCATATCGATTGACGCCTTCAGAGCTGATTGGCTCAATGATGCTAACGTCAGGTGCGATGACCAATCGTCTTGATAAGCTAGAAGCCAAAGAGCTGATAAGCCGAGAGCACAGTAAAGAAGACCGACGAAGCGTGAGTGTCAAACTGACCAAAGATGGCCTAGTTCTGATCGATGAGATGATGACTGAACATGTCGAGATGCAGAAAAAGCTGGTTAAGTCTTTATCGGCTAGCCAGAAGAAAAACACTAACCAACTTTTAAAAACGTGGTTGAGTGCTTACGAGTAGGTTCGCTTATCTCTTTTTAGATTCATTAAAAAACCGAAGCATAAGGCTTCGGTTTTTTCTTTTGTTAGATCAGCTCATTGCTGGATTAAGCTTGCAGCATCTCGTCGCTAAACAGTTCTGCGCAGCCAATTCCGTTGATGGCGCAGCTTTCATCGATGTCTGAAATATCACCGCTGACGCCAATGGCTCCGAGTACCGTTTTATCTTTGTCTCTTATGAGCAGCCCCCCAGGTACAGGCACCATATTTCCATGTGCGAGTACGTTTACAGCGGAGATAAATGCCGGCCTATTGTCAGCATCTTGGGCGAGTTTTCTAGAGGAGCACCCTAATGCGAGTGCGCCCCAGGCTTTCGCAATCGCGATGTCTGGTCGCATCATGCTAGAGCCGTCTTGACGTTGCAGGGAAATCAACTTGCCACCGCTGTCTAAGACGGCGACCGTCAAAGGTTCTGTGTGGATTTTGTTTCCTGCTTTTAAGGTGCCATCGATGATGGTTAACGCTTGTTGTAGAGTCAAACTTCCCATGTTATCTCCTAGTTTTTCAAGGGGCATTCGTACCAAGCTCAGCCAGTCAATCATTACTCTTGTTAGTGAATATCATTGACTGATTCAGCTTGGTACAAGAGTCCTAACTGGACTCTTGTAATAGCCCATAGCTGGGTAAAGTTAGGAAGGCAGCGAACTCTTCTGCTGTAGAAAGTTGATAGAAAAGATCGGCTGTCTCTTCAAATCGACCTGCTGCATAGCGCGAGTCTCCGACTTCGTATTTTATTGTGTCTAACTCTTGGTAAAGCCAAGAGTGGAACAGTTGTTTGGTGAAGGTTTGGCCGTCATCTAGCGTGACGCCATGATGGATCCATTGCCAAATGTTGGCTCTTGAAATCTCCGCGGTGGCGGCATCTTCCATTAGTCCGTAAATAGGTACACAGCCGTAGCCTTGGATCCAAGCCTCGATGTAATACAGCGCAATACGGATATTCTTGCGCACGCCGGCTTCGTCACGGCTGCCGTCACATGGTTTAAGTAAGGTGTCGGCATTGATGGTGTGTTCAGGGCTTTGGAAATCCATTTGATTCACTTTGCCATCAAGGTGCTTGTCGAAGATCGACATCGCTAAATCAACTAGAGCAGGGTGTGCGACCCATGTGCCATCGTGTCCGTTCTGAGATTCTCTTTGTTTATCTTCAATAACTTTGGCGGTAACACGCTCCATCTCTTGTGGATCTTTTGCTGGAATGAAAGCCGACATGCCTCCCATCGCCAGTGCCCCTCGAGCGTGACAAGTACGAACCAGCAGCTGGCTGTAAGCGTTCAGAAACTCTTGATCCATGCCGATTCCGTGACGGTCAGGCAGGATACGATCTTTATGATTTTTCAGTGTCTTGATGTAGCTGAAGATGTAATCCCAACGACCGCAGTTCATCGCAACGATGTGATCACGCACGGCGTACAAAATCTCTTCCATTTGGAAAACGGCTGGCAGAGTTTCAATCAATACGGTCGCACGGATGGTGCCTTTTGCTACGTTGAAATAGTTCTCGGTGAAACTGAAAATGTCGTCCCACCATTGTGCTTCTTCCATGCTCTCAAGCTTCGGAATGTAGTAGTAAACGCCTAAGCCTTGCTGCGCACGTGATTGATAGTTGTGGAAAAAGTACAGCGCAAAGTCCATCAAACAACCAGCGATAGGTTGATTGTTGAATTGAATGGACTGTTCAGGCAAATGAATCCCACGAGGACGAGCAATCAATAGAGCAGGATCGTTATTTAATTGGTAGCTCTTCTGTTTCTTCTCATCGAAATAGCTGATGGTGCCCAAGTTGGCATCTCTTAGGTTAATTTGCCCTTCGACCATGTTGGCCCAAGTTGGAGAAGACGCATCCTCAAAGCAGCACATGAAGACTTTCGCGCCCGAGTTTAATGCGTTGATCACCATCTTTCTTTCGATAGGACCAGTGATCTCTACTCGGCGATCCAGCAATTCTGGCGGCGGTGTTGCGACTTTCCACTCTTTATTCTGACGAATAGAGATAGTGTCCTTTCTAAAATTGGGTAACTCACCGTTATCGTATTGAGCTTGTTTAATGTCGCGATCATTTAGCAGGGCATGACGGCGATCTCCAAACTTGTTAACGATAGCTTCTAAGAATTTCAATGCATCTTTAGACAAGATCTCTTTGTACTCGGGGTTGTCCATATTCCCAAGTACCTGCATACACAGCGTTTCTTCTCTTTCTTTCACGTCATTCATCATTGTTTGTCTCCTTTACACAATGCGATGTCATTTTGTATACAAAATGCTCTTTTTAACGATATTTATATTGTAGAAATTGTAAACAAGCAAATGGTATTTAACATTTATTTATCATTTGATCTTTTTGTGATTTATTTTTACGTAAAGATATTTTATGTAAAGCAATGAATTGTAAGCTTTTCAGGCTTGATTGCTGTTCAATAGGATAGGTTGATGTAACAAAATTGTTTCAAATTGGACTTGATAAATACTGAAGATGATTCATAGTACACAAAAGTTAGTTTAATTGTATACAATCTGAACTGGAGGTTCGAATGGCAATTATGAAAGCGATTGAAGCAGCGGTAGAAGTGCTTAAACGTGAAGGAGTAGACATCGCATTTGGTGTTCCCGGCGCAGCGATAAACCCAATGTACGCAGCGATGAAAAAGCTCAGAGGAATCGACCACGTCTTAGCTCGACATGTAGAGGGTGCCTCACATATGGCTGAAGGCTACACACGTACTAATCAGGATAATATTGGTGTGTGTATTGGTACTTCTGGCCCGGCAGGAACAGACATGATCACAGGTCTTTATTCTGCATCCGCTGATTCGATCCCTATCCTATGTATCACTGGTCAGGCTCCGCGTGCTCGCCTTCATAAAGAAGACTTTCAAGCGGTCGACATCGAATCGATTGCCAAGCCTGTCACTAAGTGGGCAACCACGGTACTGGAGCCGGCTCAAGTGCCACGCGCATTTCAAAAAGCCTTTCATTTGATGCGTTCTGGACGTCCCGGCCCAGTGCTGATTGATCTACCTTTAGATGTGCAGTTGGCTGAGATTGAGTTCGATATTGATACCTATGAGCCACTTGAACCATACAAGCCACAAGCAACCCGCGCGCAGGTTGAGAAAGCATTAACCATGATGTCTCAATCGGAGAAACCTTTGATTGTATCCGGTGGTGGTGTGATCAACGCAGGTGCATCTGAGCTGCTACAGCAGTTTGCTGAGATCACCGGTGTACCAGTGATTCCAACCTTGATGGGATGGGGTTCTATCCCAGATGACCACGAGCTGATGGCAGGCATGGTGGGGCTACAAACTTCTCACCGTTACGGTAATGAAACCATGCTGAACTCTGATTTCGTGTTTGGTGTGGGTAACCGCTGGGCTAACCGTCATACCGGCTCTGTTGATGTTTACACCGAAGGGCGTAAGTTTGTTCATGTCGATATTGAGCCAACTCAAATTGGTCGTGTGTTCTGCCCTGATTTAGGCATTGTTTCAGATGCAAAATCAGCACTTGAGCTCATGGTTCAAGTCGCTAAAGAGTGGCGTGATGCAGGTAAATTACCAAATCGAAGTGGTTGGGTAGGTGAGTGTCAGGAGCGCAAGTCGACCATGCTACGCAAAACCAATTTCGATGAAGCACCGATGAAACCGATGCGCGTTTATGAAGAGATGAACAAAGCATTTGGTCGTGATACTTGCTACGTCAGCACTATCGGCTTGTCGCAGATTGCCGCCGCTCAGTTCCTGCATGTTTATAAGCCGCGTAACTGGATCAACTGTGGTCAAGCTGGCCCGCTTGGTTGGACAACACCTGCCGCACTGGGTGTTCGAGCGGCCGATCCAAGTCGCGATATCGTCGCTATCTCTGGTGACTACGACTTCCAGTTCATGATTGAAGAACTGGCGGTCGGCGCGCAGTTCAACTTGCCATACATCCATGTGTTGGTGAATAACTCCTACCTTGGTTTGATTCGCCAAGCGCAGCGCCAGTTTGATATCGATTACTGTGTACAACTGGCGTTTGATAACCAGAACGCGCCAGAGCTTGAGGGCTACGGTGTTGACCATGTGGCGGTTGTTGAAGGCTTAGGTTGTAAGGCGATTCGAGTTCGTGAACCAGACCAAATTGCAGCAGCGTTTGAACAAGCCAAAGAGCTAATGAACAAGCACAAGGTGCCTGTGGTGGTTGAGCTGATTCTGGTGCGAGTGACTAACATTGCGATGGGCGTAGAGATCAACGCCATCAACGAATTTGAACCACTTGCCGAAAGCCGAGGCGATGCGCCAACCGCGCTAGCGTACAAATAATCACAAAATAATGTGTATCTGTAGAGCCGAGATTGGGCTCTACGGAAAGCCTCCATTAGAGCGAGGCTTTATTACCAATAACCAGATTTTCAAAAATAAAGAATAAGGACAGAGTCATGGCAAAATTTGCAGCAAACTTGTCAATGTTATTCACGGAAGTTGATTTTATGGATCGCTTTGAAGCTGCCGCTGAGGCGGGTTTTCAAGGTGTGGAATACCTTTTCCCATATGCCTTTGATGCGGATGAGATTAAACAAAAGCTTGATGCTAATAATCTAGAGCAAGTGCTATTTAACTTGCCTGCTGGGGATTGGGATGCTGGCGATCGTGGTATTGCGGTTGACCCAGCACGCGTTGAAGAGTTTCAAGCGGGCGTGCCTAAAGCGATAGCCTATGCCAAGAAACTTGGTTGTAAACAGGTGAACTGCTTAGCGGGTATTGTCCCACAAGGCGTTACTCCGCAAGACGCTCAGGCGACCTTTGTGATTAACCTTCACTACGCCGCAAATGCGTTAGCTGCAGAAGGCATTAGCCTAGTGATTGAAGCGATTAACACGCGCGATATTCCAGGCTTTTTCTTGAACACCACGGAGCAAGCGAAAACCATCATTAAAGAGGTGGCAAGCGATAACCTTTCTATCCAATACGATATCTATCACATGCAGATTATGGAAGGCGACCTTACGCCGACCATGCAGCAGAACATTGGTCAAATTGCTCACGTGCAGTTGGCAGATAACCCAGGCCGACACGAGCCGGGTACCGGAGAAATCAATTATCCATTCGTACTGAACTACCTTGATGAGCTTGGTTATCAAGGTTGGGTTGGCTGCGAATACAAACCGAAAACGACAACGACAGAAGGCCTTGGTTGGCTAAACCAGTACCGTTAATTGCGTCTGGTAACCCTCAAACGTTAAGGAGAACAATATGTCTAAAATTGCATTTATCGGAACTGGCATCATGGGTAAACCTATGGCGAGTAACCTTCAAAAAGCGGGTCATGATTTGATTCTGTCGGATCACTTCAACGCTGCTCCTGCTGAGCTGGTTGCAGCTGGCGCTACGGTTTGTCATTCCCCAGCTGAAGCCGCAGAGCAAGCGGATGTCATTATTCTTATGGTGCCAAACACACCTCAAGTGGAAGAGGTCCTATTTGGTGATAACGGTGTCGAGCAAGGCCTCACGGCGGGCGGAGCAACGGGCAAGCTAGTTATCGATATGAGTTCAATCTCGCCTATCGCGACTAAAGCCATTGCAGCACGTATCAATGAAGGCGGTGCTTCATACTTAGATGCTCCAGTTTCTGGTGGTGAAGTAGGCGCGATCAATGCCGCGCTAACTATCATGGTGGGCGGTGAGCAAGATGCTTTTGATAAAGCACGCCCACTGTTTGAAATCATGGGTAAAAACATCACGCTGGTGGGTGACAACGGAGCGGGTCAAACTTGCAAGGTTGCTAACCAGATTATCGTTGCACTGAACATTGAAGCGGTCTCTGAAGCACTGGTGTTTGCATCAAAAGCCGGTGCTGATCCTGCGCGAGTTCGTCAGGCGCTATTAGGTGGCTTTGCCAACTCTAAGATCCTTGAAGTGCATGGTGAGCGAATGGTGGAAGGCACCTTTGACCCGGGCTTTAGAATCTCGCTACACCAAAAAGACTTAAATCTTGCACTAACGGGTGCACAAGAGTTAGGGGTCGCGCTGCCGAATACGGCTAATGCTCAAGATTTGTTTGGTGAGTGTGCCGAGATGGGCGGTGAAGGCTGGGACCACTCTGCGCTGATTCAAGCAATAGAGAAGCGTTCTGATCACTCGATTCGCTAATCCTTAACGAGTAATCCGTCTAATACATTGGTTTTGTCGTTTCTGCTGAAACCAAAACCAATGAATCAGGGCTAACATCGATAAGTTAGCCCCCAGTTTTAAACAGTTTGTTTATAAATCGCGTAGTTTCGTCTCCTTTTATACGCGTTCCCGGTATGAGGCAAAGGTTGAAGTTGTTCCTTTCCAACTTGATCTTAGCAGGCACCCTTTCGCCTTGTATTGGGGTTCTTTTTTTCTCCGTCAACTAAGGAGTGGCTGATGGACATTGATGCTAAGCAGTTTCTGCAAACCCTTTTCTCAAGTGCTGTAAATCAGGCACTACCCAAAAATCACATCGAACCTTTTCTTCCTCAAAACATATTTTATCGCTCGGCTAATCAAGCTGGGCGAACCGTCGTTATTGGGGCTGGGAAAGCGGCAGCATCGATGGCCGCTGAATTGGAAGCCGTCTGGCAAGCCAAGAAACAGCAAGACCTCGCGCTACGTGATTTAGAAGGCTTGGTGGTGACTCGTTATGAACACCTCGCTCCTTGTGAGTTCATCGAGGTGATTGAAGCGGCGCACCCAGTTCCAGATGCGATGGGCTTAGAAGTTAGCCACCGAATGTTGGAATTAGTGAGTAACCTCAGTGAGGACGACACCCTAATATGTCTCTTGTCAGGAGGTGGCTCCGCGTTGCTTAGCTTGCCCGGTGGCGATATTAGCTTGGCAGAGAAGCAACAAATCAATAAAGCACTGCTTAAGTCGGGTGCCGCCATTGATGAGATGAACTGTGTGCGCAAGCATCTATCTTCGATAAAAGGCGGCCGACTTGCCAAAGTAGCCTATCCAGCAAGAGTGGTGTCATTGGCGATTTCTGATGTGCCGGGTGATGACATCAGTGTGATTGCATCGGGACCAACCGTACCGGACACCACCACGCGTTTTGATGCGATGGCAATTTTAGAACGCTACCAAATAGAAACACCACACTCGGCATTTGAATGGCTGAATAATCCAGAATCAGAGACCGTTAAGTCAGATGACGTCTGTTGGAAGAACGCCGAGCATCATATTATCGCGACCCCAATGTCAGCATTGAAAGCTGCCGCTGCAGAGGCCGAAGGTTTGGGTATTCCCGCTTATGTGCTGAGTGATTGTATTGAGGGCGAAGCGAGAGAAGTGGCGAAGGTGCACGCAGCATTAGCCAAGCAAGTTGCTAACAACAAGCACCCATTCAAGACCCCTTGCGTGTTGCTATCTGGCGGTGAAACCACGGTAACGGTTAAAGGCAATGGTCGTGGAGGACGTAATTGTGAGTTCTTGTTGAGCTTGTATAACGAGCTAAAAGGACAGGACAACATATTCGCTTTGGCCGCTGATACCGATGGTATTGACGGTGTGGAAGACAATGCCGGGGCATGGATAACCCCACAAACATGGCAAGAAGGGACTCGCTTGTCACTTAAAGCTGATGATTATCTAGAGGCGAACAATAGTTATGACTTTTTCAAGCAAACGGGCGTGTTACTGACGACGGGGCCTACACTCACTAACGTAAATGATTTCCGTGCAATATTGATTCTCTAAGCTGACCCGCTAGAAAACACACGGTTGAATGGTCGTTCCTCTGCACATAAGAGCGGTCATTTTATTTGCTATCAATGCGGTGACCTCGAGTTCTGAGATTAACTTCTGGACTAATGAAGCACGTTGATTACTATGGTTTAAGTAATGAGCTGTAAAGGAAGTACTATGTCTAGGATCAGACAAAAGAATCAAGATTTAATCATCGAGGTCGCGTGTGAACAATTCGCCACTCATGGTTATGCCGCAACAAAAATGGCCGATATCGCGAAAGCGGCCGACATCCCCAAGCCCAACGTATTCTATTATTTCAGCTCGAAAGACAAACTCTACAATGCCGTTCTAGAAACCGTTACACAGCCGTTACTTGAAGCGTCTCGCCCTATTGAAGAGCTGAGTGATCCCATTGAAGCTTTATCTCAATATATTCAAACCAAATTGATCATCTCTCGCGACCATCCACACGCTTCTAAGGTATTTGCCAATGAAGTGATGTCCGGCGCTAAAGTGTTGCCAAAAGAGATAGGCGATGAGCTGTATAACCAATCGCAGATGATCCTCGATAAGTTCTCCACCTGGTCAGCACAAGGTTTAATGGATGACGTACCAGCACACCACTTGATGTTTACCATCTGGGCGGCAACCCAAACCTACGCCGATTTTGGCTGGCAGATTTGCAGCGTGATGCAGAAAGATAAGCTCGATGACAAAGACTACGAAGAAGCCGCAGAGTTCATCACCCAGCTCGTGATTAAAGGGTGTGGAGTGAAAGGAAAAGCGGATTAACATCTCATCAAATTGATTTAAAAAGGACATCACACGATGTCCTTTTTTGTATTCGTCCTTCTGTATTTATATATCGTTTCTAGCAAAGGTCGCAGTGCAACCAGAGCTGGCTAATATCGAGTTTGAATGCGCATTATCTATCAGTGTGGATGTCCATCCATAGCTATCTCCGATACGTTTGACGATGATTAAACCAAGACCGTGTTCGGTTTTTGTATCATCACTTAAGCCCGAGCCAGTATCAGAAACTGAAATCGTATTTGAGTTGATAGTCACCGTTATCTCACCTTGTGTGGTAAATCGGATCGCGTTTTCAATGTAGTTCTTCAGCACCATGTTCACTAGAGTCAAGGGCATGTTGAGCGTGGTGTCTTGCTCAACGTTCAACACCAGCTCAACGCCAGGGGATAACATCGCTTGGTATTTAGATAAGTCGATAGAGCTATCGTCGATCTCAGTTAACGTTTTTTCGGTTGAAGAGTTCTCTTGTTTCACAATATTAAGCAATACCTCGACCGTGTTACTCATCCCATTGGCAGCACCTAAAATACGCTCACGTTGCTTAGTTTGGAATGCAGGATCATCAGGCTTCATGGCTTGCAGTTCGGCTGCACCAATCACAATCGCTATCGGTGTTTTTAATTCATGACTCGCGTATTTGGCAAACATCATCTCTTGCTTGGCAAGCCTGTCTTTCATTTTTGAATAGCTGTTGAGGTGCGAGGTGAGCATCTGCAGCTCGTCAATCGTGTGGTCAGGTACTTTGAAGTTATCAGATTCATGTTGACTGAGTTGAGTACTGAGGTCTGAAATGGGCGCCATTAGCTGGTCGAACACTCGTTTGAGGGTAACCCGTAATACTATGATCAGCCCGAGCATCAACAGAGTCGAAATCGCCATCAATACGCCCCAACTGTCATCCCACAGGTCCATATCAAATGAGCTGATGGTGATGTAAGTCGGAATGGTTTTCCCTTGGTCTTCAAAGGCAAAGTGGTAAACGAGCACGCCGGGAATAAGAATGTGTTCTTCAGAAAGTCTGATTTCAAAGCGTTGACGATCGACCGTTTCCAGCGCCATTGGCGGTAGCTTTTTGAGTTGGTCGGTAAAGTCTGCTTTACCATAATAAACCGTCACGTTGTCCGACAGCTTGAGACTGCCAGTTGGCGACAACTGGTGATAGAACTGTTGTGCCACACCCTTGAATGACTTGAGGTGATTTTCTATTTGAGCTTCTTCCTGCCAAACCAACCGCAGCGAGAACACGAAAAATACGATGCATGATGAGACTAGAGCGATGACCGAAAAGGTACGCATGGTACGGATTCTGACATCTTCGATTGAGTTACCTAGCTTGGTTCGTATCTTCATCTTTATTGAGGCTCACCAGCAGACGAGAGCAACTGAAATCCATGCTTTGGAATGGTCTTGAGTATTGGAAAGTCGAAGGGTTTGTCGAGTACATTTCTCAGCAGGTAGATATGGCTGCGGAGTACATCTTTGTCTGGGATGTCATCGCCCCAAAGCATGTAGATTAGGCTCTCGCGAGATACAACCCCGCCTTGAGCTTTGACTAACTCTCTCAGAATTTGGAACAAGATAGGTGTAAGGGTTAGCGGTTGTCCATCTCTTGAAGCGGTATGCGTTTTTTCATCAATAATCACTTCACCAAAGCTCAGTGTCTTTTTCGCGACTAAGCCTTTATTGCGTTTTATCAGTGCTGATAGGCGAGCTTCTAACTCAGGAAACTGAAAAGGTTTGGTAACGAAGTCGTCGGCACCGGAATCAAAGCTACTTAACAGGTCTTCTTGGCCATTCAACGCAGTTAACATCAAAATCGGTGTCGTTATGCCATTTTGACGCAGTTTCGAAGCCACCTGCATTCCATCAAGTTTAGGCAGCATGACATCTAAGACAATCGCATCGAAGTCGTTTTGCATCGCTAGATTGAAGCCTTGTTCGCCATCGGAAGCAAAATCCGCGACAGCCTCTTTAACCTCTAAGAAGTCGGCAATAATGCCTTGAAGTTCGATATTGTCTTCAACAACCAAAATACGACTGCGCTCAAGCATCTCTTGTTCCCACCTAAAACTCTACGGTCAGTAAAAATGTAGCCTATCCAAAATTATGTCGAATTTATGTCTAATTGATAGTGCTGCGTATAAAAATACAGCGTCATCCAATTATTTTTCAATGTCGAATCCACTTCGACTTTAATTCGACAAAGAGAATTCAACAATAGCTCACATCAATAGGTGAGGGTTGAATTATGAAAACTAAAATTATCGCGCTTGCAGCACTTCTTGGAGTCTCAACAACTCAAATATCAATGGCTCAAGCAACCGAGCTAATCGGTCACGTTCAAGGATTGAACAAACACAGCGTAGTGGCAGAAGTGCCTGGTGTTGTAGAGATGAATAACCTTGAAGTGGGTGATGCCGTAAACCAACAACAAATACTGGCTCAGATTAAAGCCGATGATTTTAAGTTTAGCGTCAATAAGGCCAAAGCCAATCTAGCGCTTGCAGAGGCTGATCTAGCGCTACGAAAAGCAACCTACAACCGTTATCAAGCACTCATTAAGAAAAACAGCTTGTCAATCGGGGAATTAGATACGGCTCGAGCAGAATTTCTAAGCGCCAAAGCCGCGGTTTCTGTCGCTCAAATTGATTATCAACAGTCTCAAGTGGATCTAGATAACACTCAGATTGAATCCCTAATTTCGGGTTACATCTCCAATAAACCTGCGCAATCGGGGGCTTGGGTGAGCGAAGGGGATTTGCTCTATGAAGTGGTCAACATCGACAAGGTGACTCTGTCGTTCATGGCGAGTGAGTATGACTTAAAGCATTTCAGCGTTGGTCAAGAAGTGGTGGTGTGGTCTGAAACCAATCCAGAATTCAAGATGGAAGCAAAGGTCCAGCGCATTGGCGTCGAGATGCAAAATTTGACCTACCCAGTATTGGTCGAAATCACCAACCAAGGCCACGAGTTTAAGCCAGGTATGTCGGTTTACGCCTCGACAGATCTTTCCATTCAAGGCATCACAACCGCTCAAGTGGTATTGGACCAAACAGCATCAAATGAAGGTAAAGGGCAGTAACGATGAACTTCTTAGCATACTTCGCGAATCGTCAGTTCTTGGCTCGTATCATCACGGTCATGGTGTTGCTAACGGGCGCTATGTCGTTAATGCAACTCAACTTGCAAGAGTACCCAGATGTTGCGATGGACACGGCGGAAATCGAAACCAGTTATCCCGGCGCAACAGCTCAAGACATTGAACTGAACATCACCAACCCGATAGAGAAAGAACTTCGTTCCGTCGATGGCATTGCCTATTTTTCGTCAGAATCCTCAGAAGGGCGATCTCGTATCGAGGTTGAGTATTTGCCCGGTGAAGACGCCGCGGTGATCTTACGGGATATACAGCAAGCGGTAGACCGAGTCGGGAACCTGCCGAAAGATATAGATTCGCCGCCGGTTGTGACTCAGCAGAAAACCTCTTCTTTGGATGTGTATCACTTTGGCGTGAGCCTAGCGGGTAGCAACTCAGATTCAGCGTCTTTGCAGCACTATGCTTATCAATTAGAAAAGAAGATCAATAACCTTGGTGGCGTCGGTTCTATTACGATGTCCGGCTTTAACGAACGCGAGTTTTGGGTTGAGGTCGACCCTGAAAAAGCGCGCCGTTATCAAGTTGCCTTTGATGATATCAGCACCGCGATCGAGCAGCATAACCTGTCACAGTCAGGCGGATTTGTAGAGTCATGGAGCCAAGAACAGAAGATCGTCACCATGACCAAAGTAGAGTCGACGGGGGATGTGTCTAACATCGTGATTAAGGCATTAGATTCCGGCCAAGTTGTCCGTGTGTCTGATGTGGCGACCGTTATCGATACTTTTGCACGAGCAACCGAAGATCCGGTGATGAGCGGGAAACCTGCGGTGATTTTCTCTATCACCAACAGTGGCAGCGCAGATGTGATTGCGACCATCGACAGCATTAAGGCTTTATTGGACAAAGAGAGCGAGCGCATTGGCGACCAATTCATCTTCCAAACGAGTCTGGATCTCGGCAAAGACATGGGCGAGAAGTTCTCTATCGTGGCAACCAATGGCGCGATAGGTTTGGTGTTGGTGCTGCTTATCTTGAGCATGATCCTGCAACGTCGTGTCGCTTTCTGGGTATCGGTTTCTATCCCGTTTTGTGTGTTCGGTGTGATGATGGTTCTGCCAATCATGGGGCTGAATTTAGACAGCATCACATTGGCAGCATTGCTTTTGGTTATCGGTATTATCGTCGACGATTCAGTGATCATCGCCGAAAGTATTTTCCAAGAAAAGGAAGCAGGTAAAAAGGGTGTCGATGCTGCGGTGTCAGGGACTTTAAAAGTAATCAAGCCCTTGATGGCAAGCTTAGTGACCACTGCTTTGGTGTTTATCCCGATGATGTTCATTCCGGGCACTATGGGTAAAGCCGTCTCAGTGATCCCGATTACCGTTATCGCAGCGCTCGTGTTCTCATTCATTGAATGTACGTTAACGTTGCCTGCGCACTTGTCTTCGGCGAAAGAGACCACCAAAAAAGTCGAAGAAAATGATCGTTTTGAATGGGTTTCGAACCGTTATCGCTCACTGCTCAATATTGCATTGAACTACAAGAAATCAGTGATCGCAGTGGCTATTGTTGGGTTCGTCGCTTCTAGCTATTTAGTCTCTTCGTTGAAAGTGGATATCTTCCCTACTGAGGCGGGAAAATACATCGATGTGTACACCGAAGTGAAAGCGGGTACGCCATTATTAAAGGTGCGAGATGCTCATCAGGCTATCGAGCAAGCAATCGAATCTCTGCCAGAAACGGAACTGGTCAGCTACGAATTGGTTTACTCATCACCGGTATCGCAGGGCATTATTAACCTGACAAACTTTGACCAGCGCACCCGTTCAGCCGAACAGATTATCGCGGCACTTAACGAAGAGTTGGCAGCTCTGTCTGAAGACATGTTTATCAAGTTCTCAATTGACGCGGGCGGCCCACCTCCGGGTGACCCGGTTGAAGTTCGTGTGCTCGGTGGAACGGAGAGTGAACGTAATCAAACCATTGAACTAGTGATGGCTTGGCTAGAAGACTATAAAGGCGTGACCAGCATTAATCACAGTGAGGCACTGAAAGATCCTCAGTTGAACATTGTTCCTCAATATCACTGGTTGGCGAAATACAACCTCACGGTGAGTGATCTATCGAACGCACTGCGTGTTGGCTTTGATGGTAATAGCGTGACATCCACTTGGCTTGGCGATCAAGAAGTCGATATTCGTGTGGTATTAGATGAGCAATTTCGCGATCTCGAAAAGCTGAAAACCACTAAAATCTACACTGCTGACGGGCAGCAAGTACCATTGAGTCGCTTGGCTATGGTTGAGCAGATAGAAATTCCGCGTCTTATTAAGCACTACAATGGCGAGCGTGAAGTTACGGTATCTGCGGCATTGTCTGACGAGAGCATTAGCCCTGTCGCATTAGCCGATGAGCTAGTCACAGAGCTTACAGGTCAATACCCATCAAGCGTGACAATTAACGTAGGCGGCGAGGCGGAAAGCACTAACGAAACCATGAGTGGCTTTATGGTGGTGTTCCCTGCAGCTATGGTGGCGATCTACTTCGTGTTAGCAGTGATGTTCAATTCATTGTTGCAACCCCTGCTCATTATGGCGGTTATCCCATTTGCGATCATGGCTTCGTTGATGGCGCTCGTGGTTCACATGCAGCCGATGTCTCTGTTTGGATTGATTGGTGTACTTGGGATGACGGGCGTTGTGGTCAATAACTCCTTGGTGCTGATTAACCGAATCAACGAGTTAAGAATCGAAGGTTTGAGCGCTATTGATGCCGTAACTCAAGCGGCGGTGAGTCGTCTGCGCCCGATTGTTATGACATCGCTGACCACAGTGGCAGGTTTGTTACCTCTCGCCTACGGGTTAGGTGGAACTGATGTGTTTATGGGGCCAATGTCGCTCACGTTGGGCTATGGTCTGTTGTTCTCATTACCCGTGGTACTGTTGGTGATTCCGGCCATGTATGCGTTGTTTTTTTCAAGAAAGCCTAATAATTCATAATCATATTAAATGGGCTAGAAATGAGTGGTTGAAACCTGAATAGAAATACAAGTAAAAACTCCGATGTACATCGGAGTTTTTACTTAGAGCGAAGGTCTAGCTGTTATAATTTGAAGCGTTCTAGGATTTGTTGTTGTTTATCGATCTCGCTCAATTGCGTATCCATACCACTGCTCATCTCCACAGCTTGTTCTGCTACTTGTTGGCTCAATTGACTGATTTGTTGTGTATTGCGATTTATCTCAATAGATACAGAGCTTTGCTCTTCTGCTGCTGCCGCTATTTGATCGTTAAAACCAGAAATGTGGGTGATGTTTGCTTGTACAGAACTGAGTGCTTCAGTGGCTTTTTTAGCACAAGAAATAGCATCTCTTGCACTTGCTTCACTGACGGTTATAGCTTGTGCCATTGAGCTCGTTCCGTTCTTTAACTGGTTTATTTTGGAATGTATCTCTGTTGTTGATTCTTGTGTTTTCAAGGAGAGTAAGCGTACATGGTCAGCAACTACCGCAAAACCTCGACCAGCTTGTCCCGCTCGTGCTGATTCAATCGTTGCGTTCAAAGCCAATAAATTGGTTTGATTAGCTATCTCACTTATGACATCCAAAATACTAGTAATGCTATTCGTAGCTTCGGTTAGGTTGTCGGATTGAGTGGAGGCATGTTTAATACTGAGCGATAGGCTTTTGATCGTTTGTTCGGTTTGCTGAACAACATCGACACTCTCAATGACATTTTTTTCAGCAAAGTTGGCACTTTCTGCCGCATCTTGGGCACTTTGAGCTGTATCGCGAGCAGAAGCCGACATCTGCTCCATGGCGGTCACTAAACTCCTTAACTCTGACATCTGATGATTCACATTGAATCCTGTCTCTTGTGTTGTCTTTTGAGTTTTATCTGCTTGGTTTTTCAAGGTTGATGCCACTCTTTTTGACTCCAACATTTGAACCTGCAAGTTTTCAACGAATTGGTTAAAGTTCCCTGCCAATTCAGCAAACTCGAGGTCATTGTCTGTTTTTAAGCGATGAGTTAGGTCCGCTTCACCAGAAGCAATGTTCTTGATTGCTGAATTTAATTCTTTTACCGGTCGGAATAGGTAATCAATCACCCAGTACAAGAGAATGGCAATAATAATGATCGAAATTGAAGCCATCAATATTAGGTGGGAGGTTAGGTCATTTAGGCTAGAGAAAACACGTTCCTCATTTACGAGCGCACCAATATACCAATCTTCTCCTCTCACTTTTTGTAAGCTGATCAGATGCAGTGCGTCATTAATTATAACTTCCTTTACACCCGTTTCGAGTTTTACATCTGGAGCAAAATCGGTCAAAGGCTGACCATTGTAATCACTGTTAGGGTGAGCAATCGTTGTGCCGTCACCTGTCACCATGAAAAGGTAACCAGAGTCGAATAGGTTGGTTTGATTGACTAGTTGTGCAAGGGGGGTTAATGACACATCAAATACTACATTTCCCAAAAATTGCTCATTGGTATCATTGATTGATGAAGAAACAGAAATGATCATATCGCCGGTAGATGAGTCAACATAAGGTTTGGTTACTACTATGCCATCTGATTGGCTTGCTGCGATGTACCAAGGGCGAGAACGTACATCATAACTTTGGTCAGGAACCCAGCCGTCATTTGAGATGAGAAGACCATTATTCTCGTATCCGATACCAACCGCTTGAAAGCTACTCTTCAACGTCGAGGTCGATATTGCTTCGTACGCAAGGTCGTGATTAGTAGCATCAATCATATTCAATGAATGGACTACTGAACCCACTAACTCACGGCTAGCGTTGAGTTGGTATGAAACTGTATAGCCGACGCTTTTGATTAGTTCTTGGACACTAAGATGTATATTTTCTTTAAAAGTATTGCTGGTGGCTTGTTGTTGAATGAAGCCGATACAAGTAATAACTGACAAGAACAGAAGACTGCTCGTTAGTATGATTTTAGATTGGAATTTCATCGAAAAAATGCTGTATAAAAAGGTTGTTTTCAATGTTACAGGTCAGATGAGGGTATTTCTGTAATAAGCAATATAACCTTACATTAATTGATTGTGGCCCTTCTTTCAGGATGAAAAGATTAATTTAAATATAAGTTTATACTTTGTAGGTGATGGGTTATCGGTATGTGGTTTATAAGAAACTCAAACGTTTATTTTTTAATGTTTGAAAGGATCAAGGAGCCAAAGGACGTAATCTGTTCGAAATTTTACCTATGTTTATAGTCGGTGGTTGGATTGAATACTTGTATTGAATTTCACCAAGTCAAATGATCTAGAAGCCGCTGTGTGATGTTCGTTTTGTATTTTTGTGACTTGTTGTGCAATAACTCATTTATATTGGATTTGGCTCGATTAGGTATGCCATTTTATTTAAAGATGAGGGTATAGTGTCGCAAAAATTAGCGGCACTTACGGTTCTTAAAAGTGAATAACTCAGAACACCAAAGTGAAGCTTCTAACAAAATTACACGCACAACATATAGGTTTAGCAATGACGCTTAAAAGCTTGGCATGCACCATCAGCGCAGTTCTACTGGCAGGTTGCGGTTCGACGGTCGCGACTCAAACATACAACGCCGATCTGATCATCAAAAATGGACAGGTTCTGACGATCAATTCTGAAATGGATGTGATTGAAGACGGTGTTGTCGTCGTGAAAAACGATAAGATCATCGCTGTTGGTAACGAGGATTTGATTACTCAATATCGCGCTGAAAAGGTGATTGATGCTCAAGACGGAATTGTTATGCCGGGCATGGTCAATGCTCACAACCATCTACCTATGATTGCGTTTCGTGGCTTAGGCGAAGAGGGAATTTCGAATCGCCTGTTTGCGTACTTCTTCCCGCTAGAAGCCGAAAAGCTTAGCCGTGAACTGATTTACAACGCGACTAAGCTAGGCAGCATCGAATTAGCGCAAAGTGGTGTGACAACTTACGCCGACATGTATTACCACATGGATGAAATGGCAAAGGCGACAAAAGAAGTCGGCCTGCGCGCCGTGTTAGGTGAAACCGTGATTAAGTTTCCAGTGGTTGATGCCAAAGAACCTTACGGCGGGATTCAATATGCCAAGGGCTTTATTGAGCAATACAAAAACGATGAGCTAATCACACCCGCTTATGCGCCACACGCGGTGTACACCGTGAGTAAAGATAAGCTTCAAGAAATCAATAAACTGTCTGCTCAATACGATGTGCCCGTGTTGATTCACGTTGCCGAGTTCCCGAATGAAGAAAAGCGCATCAAAGACGAAACCAAAGCGACATCACCTGTCGAATACATGGACGAAATTGGCGTGCTCGATGAGCGTGTCGTGATTGCGCACGGTATCCACCTTTCAGAAAACGACCAAAAGCTACTGAAACAAGCCGATGCTGGCATCTCATATAACCCAATGGCTAATGCCAAGGGCGCAACGGGTATCGCACCTGCGTGGGAGATGTACCGTGCTGATATGCGTATTGGTTTGGGAACAGACGGCCCGATGAGCTCGAACCAAGTCGATATCATGCGCACATTAAGCTACGCGGCAAACATGCAACGCTTAAAGCATTCTGACCGCACCATCATGATTCCTGAACAGGTGATTGAGATGGCAACATTAGGTGGCGCGAAAGCCCTGCACATGGAAGACCAAATCGGTTCTCTTGAAGCGGGTAAAAAAGCAGACATAGTTATTGTAGAAACACAATCTGCGAACATGATGCCAAGCTACGACCCATACGCGACACTGGTTTACCAAGCGAACCCAAGCAATATCGACACGACTATTGTTAACGGCCAAATCGTAATGGAAAACCGCGTGATGCAAACCGTTCAACTGGATGACATCCGCCAAAGCGTCGATGAGTTTGAAACCGATATCAAAGCGTTTGCCAAAGAGCTTTCTAAGAAGGCGATTAAGTCGAAGAGCTTGATGGATTAAGAGCCAACCTGATTCCAATATTCGAACAGAATGAAGAAGGCCGACATCACGTCGGCCTTTTGTGTTTTCCAGTTCAGATAGAGCATATCTAGTTATTCATCGCCAACTTACCTAGCTTCATTGCAGCAGCGTGGTGACGGTGCATTAACTGCTCCATGTCTACGCCAATCACGGCGCCATCGTTAACTCGCCATTTTCCGGCAACCATCACTTTATCCGCTTGTTGAGCGCCACAGAGTAGTAATGCAGCTAATGGATCGTGGCTGCCAGAGAAACGAATATCATCGAGCTTGAACATCGCGATGTCGGCTTGTTTGCCTACCTCTAATGTACCAATGTCGGTTCTGCCCATTGCAGCAGCAGAGCCTGATGTTGCCCAGCGCAGTGCGTCGAAGTGAGATACGTTTGCTGAGCCATATTGCAGGCGCTGTAAGTACATCGCCATGCGGACTTCGGCAATCATATTCGAGCCGTCGTTTGAAGCTGAACCGTCGACACCCAGTCCGACTTTTACGCCAGCGGCTTCTAGATCGTTGTTCTTACAAATACCGGAAGCCAACATCATGTTGGAAGTTGGGCAGTGGCTAATACCAATGCCCGCTTTGCCCAACCGTTTGATTTCTTCTGGGTTGAAGTGAATACCATGAGCGAGCCAAGTGCGTTCGTTGAGCCAGCCGACATCTTCCAGATAATCGACAGGGCGCAGGCCAAACTTCTCAATACAGAAATCCTCTTCATCCAAGGTTTCGCATAGGTGCGTGTGCATCATCACGTTCTCACGCTCACTGATCTTGGCGGTCTCTTTCATCAGGTCTGTAGTGACCGAGAACGGCGAACAAGGCGCGAGTGCGATTTGAATCATCGCCCCTTCATCACGTTGGTGGTAATCACGAATCAAGCGCTGGCTGTCATCAATGATGGTTTGTTCGGTTTGAATGGTGTGTCTTGGAGGTAGCCCACCTTCATCTTCCCCTAGGCTCATAGAACCGCGAGTAAATATGGCTCTAACGCCAAGCTTCTCTGCCGCTTCGACTTGTAAATCAATAGCGTGCTCAAGCCCATTAGGTAGCAAGTAATGGTGATCGGAAGCGGTAGTACAGCCCGACATCATTAACTCGACCAATGCTAGCTCTGTAGCGAGGCTCATCATTTCAGAATCGAGGTTCGCCCAAACCGGGTAGAGACTTTGTAGCCAATGGAAGAGTTCTTTATTGAGTGCGCCGGGGGAGGCACGCGTTAGGGTTTGGTAGAAGTGGTGGTGCGCATTGATAAGCCCAGGAGTCACAACATGACGAGAGGCGTCGACGCTGTAATCTACGGGTAAGGTTGGCTCTTTGTGTTTGCCGACCAGCTCAATGATTTTATTACCTTTAATGACGATTCCGCCTTCTGCATCAGCGTGTGAGCCAGTGTAGATTGCGAGAGGATTCTTAATCCAGATGGTTTCCATTCATAGTAGTCCTTAGCCATCTCAGCCTTTTCAGGGAAGAGGGTCTTTATTTGGTATTTGTTGTTGAAAGATAAATTCGAATCAAGGGCGATGAAATATTCAGTGTTCTCATTACGCCCGTGATTCTACGGAAATCGGTTTTACGCTCGTTAGCGATTTATCTAGTTCGTTTTTGGCTCAGGATTATCTGATGCCGTTTGAACGTCAGTTTCTGTTGTTGCTTGTTGAATCTCTAGCTGCTCGTCTGAGTATAGTTCTTCGTCAGCCTGTTCTTTCATTTCTAGTTCAACTTGCGCTTGGCTTTCGGCTAATGCTTCTTGCTCTTCTGCACGTGAAGATTTAGGCAACACAAGGTTAAGAACAACCGTCATGATGGTGCCAGTGGTAATGCCAGAGTGCAGGAAATTGGCCAAATCATGTGGCAAGTGTTGCAGCAATCTTGGTTCGAAGGTGACGGCCAAGCCAGAAGCCAACCCTACACAGATTACCAAGGCATTTCGCTTGGTGTCTGCGGCTTTGATCAACATGCGGATACCCGCGTAGGCAATCATACCGAACATCACAAAACCCACGCCGCCTAAAACGGGTTTAGGGATCGTGACGGCAATAGCGGCTAATTTCGGGAATAAACCGCCTAAAATTAACAAACCACCGGTTGCAGCTACTACATAGCGACTTGCCACACCTGTGATACCTACAATACCGACGTTTTGGCTGAATGACGCTAATGGCATCGCAGTGAGAATAGAAGAGAGTGTGCTACCAAGGCCATCGCCTAGTAATCCACGTTTTAGATCTTTACCACTGACTTGGGTTTGGCAGTTGTTGCCCAGTGCCATGAAGTCACCGGTTGCTTCAGCGATAACCACGATGTACACCAAGCTCATACTGATGATGGCACTGGCAGAAAACGTAAAGCCATACTTGAATGGTTCAGGACCACCGACCCAAGCAGCAGAGCTGATTTGCTCAAGGTCGACCATACCGAGTGACAGCGCCACAATGTAACCGCCTGCTAGGCCAATCACGATAGCGGATGCCGCAACCGCGCCTTTACAGTAAACCGATACGCCAATCACGATCCCCAAAGAGACCAGTGCGAGAAACAGTTTAGGTAGCGTGGCGAATTGTTCCGTGTTGGCAGGAGAGTCGCCAACCCAGTTCATGGCAACCGGTAAAATGGTTAAGCCGATTAGGGTAACCACAACACCACTTACCACGGTCGGGAACAGCTTGCGAACCTTGTCCATATAGAAGCTGGCACCAATTACCACGAATGAACCGATAAGCGCCGAACCCATGATAGCGGCGACACCGCCTTCGTTACCGATGGAAATAGCCACACCTAAAAAGGCAAAGCTTGAGCCCATTACAACAGGCAGTCGAATACCAACAGGGCCAAAGCCAAGACACTGCGCGACAGTCACAATACCAGACGCTAATAGCGCCGCATTGATCAGTGAGACGATCTCTGTGTTAGGTAAGCCGATAGAGGCGCCGACAATAAGAGGGACAGCGACGATGCCACCAATCGAGGCGAGCATGTGTTGTAAAGCGAGTAGAAGGGTTAGCCCATGAGGCGGTCTTTCATTAAGGGTGTACAGAAGTTTCATTTGATATTCCTCTGCCTGCGTTTCCGTTTACAGGCGATTGGCGGTCAAATAATGACTTCTACAAACTGCGTAGGGTCATAAAAAAGGTGCACTGACTCGGTAGGGTTTCTGCTCTCTCGTCATCAATGCAATTAGCTTTCTTAAAAATCATGTTGTTGCTTGGCTTGCGAACCAGCCAAGCAACGTTGTGAGCAATCAAGAAATGACTGCTCAGGAGCTATAGGGTTAACCGATGAACACTAGCTTGGCGATGAAAATAGCCGCTAGGAAGTACATTGAGATAGACACATCTTTGGTTTTACCTGTCGCCAGCTTAAGCACGGTGTAGGTAATGAAACCCAGTGCGATACCATTCGCGATAGAGAAGGTCAGTGGCATCATCAGTGCAGTGATTGCAGCGGGAGCACCGTTGGTAAAGTCTTTCCAATCGACGTGCTGCATACTGCTCATCATCACGAATGCGACGTAAATAAGAGCACCAGATGTTGCGTAAGCGGGGATCATACCGGCTAACGGTGATAGGAAAATTGCCGCTAAGAACAATACACCAACCACTATTGCAGAAAGACCTGTTCGTGCGCCTGCAGCAACACCGGCTGCACTTTCGACATAACTGGTTACTGGCGGACAACCCACACACGCACCTGCCACACTTGAAATACTGTCGGCTTTCAGTGCTTTGCTCAGGCCTTCAATCTTACCCGTTTCAGGATTGGTCAGATTTGCACGCTCAGCCACGCCCATTAATGTACCCGCGGTATCGAACATGTTTACAAAAAGGAAAGCCAAGATAACGCTGATCATCGATACGTTCAGTGCGCCTGCGATATCCATTGCCATAAAGGTAGGAGCTAAGCTTGGTGGAGCAGCGAAGAAGCCATCGTAGTGAACTAGGCCAAGCATCATTCCGACTAGCGTTACACTCAAAATACCGATAAGTACCGCACCAAACACTTTACGCTCACTCAGAACCGCAATGATCAAGAATGCAATCGCAGCAAGCAGCGCCTCTGGTTTGGTGAAGTCACCCAGTGAAACCAAAGTTGCTGGATTTTCGACGACGATACCCGCTGTTTTTAAGCCAATTAGACCTAAGAACAGACCAACACCTGCAGTCATGGAATAGCGCAAGCTCTCAGGAATACTCTCGATGATCCATTGGCGGACTTTGTAGAAGCTCATCCCGACAAACAAGATACCGGAGATAAACACCGCACCCAGCGCCACTTCCCAGCTGTAACCCATTTCGCTCACAACCGTAAACGAGAAGAACGCATTCAAGCCCATGCCCGGTGCAAGGCCAACAGGCCAGTTAGCAAATAAGCCCATTAACAAACAACCAATCGCGGCACCAATACAGGTAGCGACGAATACTGCGCCTGCATCCATACCCGAAGCGGCCATGATCTGTGGGTTAACGAAGATGATATAAGCCATGGTTGCGAAGGTGGTAACACCGCCGACTAACTCATTTTTTACGCTGCTTCCGTGTGCCTTAATCTTAAAGAGTTTCTCTAAAATTCCGTTGTTCGCATCTTGGTTGAGTATTTCTGTTTTACTCTCACTCATGTCTGCAAGTCCTTTTATGTTGTGATCCATTTATTGAATACAGCGAGATTTCAATATTAAGTTTTAAGGTTTTTCCTAGCTCTAACTCGTTATTGATGAGCTTTGTGTGGCTCATTTTTTAACTGTTAACGTTGTTAGTATTTTTATATGAGCGTGTTTAGTGAGTGCACACCTTTTGGGATGCACACATCACGCATGAATCTGTTAATTATTGGGTGATTGAGCCTAGATCGGGATTCTAAGCATCGGGACTAACTGCCCCGATAAGTCGAGAAACTGTATGGTGAGACTAAAAGTGGAACGTGGTAGTGCGCATCGGGATCATCCAAGCCGAAGCGAATCACCACATCGTCTAGGAAAGGCACACCATCCAATTCCACACCTTTGTTTTTGTAGTAGTCGGCTACATAGAACACCAATTGATATTTCCCCGGTCGGAAATCATTCCCAGCCAGAATCGGAGCATCGGTTCGGCCATCTGAGTTGGTGAGCACGGTCGCCAGCTTTTCTGTTGAGTCTTCGTTTACCTTATAAAGCTCTACCTTGATCTCTGCGCCAGGCAAGCCGTGTGTGGTGTCTAATACGTGTGTTGTTAATCTTCCCATAGTCCTTTAATAGCGCTTTTGGCGCTCCTCTGTTCCGTGGTTTGTTTGTCCATATCGACCTAGCAAAAGAGTGCAACTGGTCACTTTGTTACCACTAACTATGTACGAACTGTACACAATTAGTAAAGCGAATTGTTGGAAAAATGTTAACTATTGTGTCTTTTTTTCTGACCTTATAGAACCTGATTATCGTTTTTTGGTGAGGTTGTGATTTATTAAGTTATTGTTTTTAAAATATAAAAGCTTATAAATTTAACTTGAATAACAAAATCTTTACATTGAGATAAATAATTGTATACAATAAATGTACAGGGGTAAGGTTGCTCGGTTTTGAAATAACCAATAGCAGAATCATATTGATGAACCAGCTAAACAGCGGCTAAGCCAACCACTTATGTTAGGAGTACTTGGATGAATAAGGATTATTCAAGAAATTTGATCGGTTACGGAGCTAACCCTCCGAACCCTCAATGGCCAGGTAATGCGCGCGTCGCGGTTTCTTTTGTATTGAACTATGAAGAGGGCGGTGAGCGTTGTTTGTTACATGGAGACGACGAGTCTGAAGCCTTTCTCTCAGAGATCCCGTCAGCACAGCCGATCAAAGGCGAACGCCACATCAGCATGGAATCCATCTATGAATATGGCAGCCGAGCGGGTGTGTGGCGTGTTCTTCGCTTGTTCGATGAATATGAAATCCCACTGACCGTCTTTGCGGTCGCGATGGCAATTGAGCGTCACCCAGACGTAGCCAAAGCCATGGTCGAAGCGGGTCACGAAATCTGCAGTCACGGTTATCGCTGGATAGACTATCAATACATTGATGAGTCTGAAGAGCGCGACCACATGACCAAAGCGGTTGAGATCATCCAACAGGTGACCGGTCAGCGCCCACAAGGTTGGTATACCGGTCGAACGGGTCCAAATACGCGTCGTTTAGTCGCAGAAGAGGGCGGTTTTCTTTACGACTCAGATGCCTATGACGATGACCTGCCTTATTGGCATACCGAAACCGGTCATCCACAACTGGTGATCCCATACACTCTCGATGTCAACGATATGCGCTTCTCAACCGCGCAAGGTTTCAACTCGGGTGAGCAGTTCTTCCAATATCTAAAAGACACGTTTGACACCCTTTATATGGAAGGCGAAACCGCACCGAAAATGATGTCGGTTGGGTTGCATTGTCGTCTTATTGGTCGTCCCGGTCGTATTGCTGCATTAAGACGTTTCTTAGATTACGTAAAACAGCATGACAGCGTGTGGCTATGTCGTCGAATCGATATCGCGAACCACTGGCACCAACATCACCCATACAACGAACAACAAAATTAGAACGAACAGCAAGGAGGCTTAACGTGACTGAATTTCGATCTTGCCAACCAACAACCATGAACCGCGATACCTTTGTCGCGCACTTTGCTGATGTGTACGAACACAGCCCATGGGTTGCTGAAGCGGTGTATGACCAAGGTTTGAATGCCGAAGATGATCATATCGAGAATCTTCATCTGAAAATGGCATCGACCTTGTTAAATGCCGATCAAGGCAAACAGTTGGCTTTGATCAACGCTCACCCAGATTTAGCAGGCAGAGCAGCAGTAAACGGCGAACTTACTGAGTCGTCTACCAAAGAACAAGCGGGGGCGGGCATCGACCAATGCAGCGCCGAAGAATTTGAAAAATTCACTTCTTACAACAACAGCTACAAAAGTCGCTTCAATTTCCCTTTTATCATGGCGGTGAAGGGTGCCAATCGTTACCAAATTCTTGAGTCGTTCGAGATGCGATTAGGAAATGATAGTGAAACTGAGTTTGCTACGGCGATTCAAGAGATCAACAAGATCGCGATGTTTCGTCTCTGGGATATGTAAGTTAACGGGGTTAACAGCTATCTCAGCCCAGTCTTAGTGCACCAAAGGTTTGATTTGTAAAAACATAAGCCACTAAGTTCTCATTTTATTATTACTTGATTAATTTCATAGGATTACACGGACATGACCCATAAATTTGAACAGTATATAAACCTTGCAGACGAAAAACTCGGCGCAGAAGCTATCTTCGCAACCGACGATTTTTTCGCGGATAAAAGCCGTCTACTCAGCCACGCAGCACCAGAGTGGAAAGACGACTTATACGACGATAACGGCAAGTGGATGGACGGCTGGGAAAGCAGACGTAAACGCGGCGAAGGTTACGACTATTGTGTTGTTCGCCTTGGCCTAGCTGGCACCATTGCTGGCGTTGATATTGATACTTCATTCTTCACAGGTAACTTCCCACCTTCGGCATCAATTGACGCGTGTTATTCACCACAAGGTGAGCCAACTGACTCAACAGAGTGGCAAGAAATTCTGCCTTCAATGGCACTACAGGGTGATCATCATCATCTTGAAGGTATCGAAAGTGACCAAGTATTTACACACCTACGTTTGAACATCTACCCAGACGGCGGTGTCGCACGTCTACGTGTTTATGGCCGACCAAGCGTGGATTGGGACGCAATAGATTCTCAACAACAAGTCGACTTAGCAGCGGTTGAGCACGGTGGCCGAGCACTCGCATGTAGCGATGAACACTACGGCAACAAAGCCAACATCTTAGGCCCAGGCCGCGGTGAAAACATGGGTGATGGCTGGGAAACAGCTCGTCGTCGTACTCCGGGGAACGACTGGGTAATCGTGGCATTAGGCCACCCAGGCAACATTGAACGTATCGTTGTGGATACGGCACACTTCAAAGGCAATTACCCAGACAGCTGCTCAATCCAAGCGGCTTACGTGAAAGGTGGTACCGACGATCAAGTAGAAACACAAAGCCTATTCTGGCGTGAACTCTTGCCAGCACAAAAGCTGCAAGCACACGAGATTCACGAATTCATTTCTGAGGTAAACGACCTTGGTGCGATTACCCACGTACGTGCAAACATATTCCCAGATGGTGGTATTAGCCGTTTGCGTCTATTTGGTACGAAAGCGAAATAGGTAAGGAAATGAGTATGAGTAATGGAATACGTCGTTTATCTATCGAACCGTTAACCAAGCAAGCTTTTGCAGAGTTTGGCGATGTTATCGAGTCCGATAATAGTGATTTCTTCATGATCAACAGTGGATCAACACGTCGCTACCACAAGCTAGCGACAACGGATGTGCAAGACCAAGACGGAGAAGCGATCATCAGCATCTTCCAGGCCACACCGTTGAGCTACCCACTGACCATCAAAATGTTAGAGCGTCATCCACTTGGCTCTCAGGCATTCGTTCCATTACTTGGTCAACCCTATTTAATTGTTGTTGCACCAAAAGGCGATAACCCAACGTTAGCCAATAGCCGAGCTTTCTTGAGCAACGGCCGTCAAGGAGTGAACTATCACAAAGGGGTGTGGCATCACCCAGTTCTCGCGCTCACCGATCAAGACCAGTTCTTGATTGTCGATAGAGGCGGCGAAGGACACAACTGTGATGAAGTTTATTTCGAGAACGATCGAGTGGCATTGCATTTGGAAGACTTGCCAACGGAAGACAACAAGGAAGAGCAACGCTTAGCTAAGGCGTTGTGATACAGGAGTTTATTATGGATCCGCATATTACAGAGTGGTTGAATTTAGCGATTCGCTGGATTCACATGATTGTTGGTGTTGCGTGGATAGGCGCATCATTTTACTTTGTTTGGTTAGAGAACAACCTTAACCGAGTTAACCCTAAAACGGGCCTTTCAGGCGACTTATGGGCGATTCACGGTGGTGGTATATATCACCTAGAGAAGTACAAACTCGCGCCACCAGAAATGCCAGAGCACCTGCACTGGTTCAAATGGGAAGCCTACTTCACGTGGATCACCGGTGTGTGTCTACTGGGTGTGGTTTACTACCTTAACGCTGAAATTTACCTGATTGCACCGGGCTCTGGCCTTGATTCAACAACGGCAATCGCGATTGGTATTGGTTCATTCGTTGCTGGTTGGTTTATCTACGATTTACTGTGTGACTCGCCATTAGGCAAAACCCCGGTACTGCTTGGCGTTGTGCTGTTTGTGTTGCTCGTTGCTGCAACCTATGGCCTAACCCAAGTGTTCAGTGGCCGTGGTGCTTACATTCACGTGGGTGCCATTATTGGTACCATCATGGTGGGTAACGTATTCCGCGTAATCATGCCTGCACAGCGTAACTTGGTGAAAGCGATTGAAGAGAAACGCGAACCGGATCCAGCATTGCCTGCGAAAGGTCTACTGCGCTCTCGTCACAACAACTACATGACACTGCCAGTGCTGTTCATCATGATCAGTAACCACTTCCCAAGCACTTATGGTTCGGAATACAACTGGCTGATCCTTGCTGGCTTAGCGATCTTCAGTATTTTGGTGCGTCACTACTTCAATACACGTCATGGTAGTCAGAAGTTTGCATGGACAGTGCCAGTCGCGGCATTGGGTATGATCACTCTCGCGTTTGTTACTTCACCTTACGCGAAAAAACAGATGACTCCCGTTGTGCAAGCACCAGCGGTTCAAGAAGCGCAAGTGAGCGCGGCAGAATCGGCTTCAGAAGAACTTGCTGCGAGCAGTATCGCTTCTGCAACGACTGATGCTCAACAGGCTCCAGCACACGCAACGCAATCTGCGAGCGCAGGCGTTAGCTTTGAAACCATTAATAAAGTCATTCAAGAGCGCTGTTCTGTGTGTCACTCATCAACCCCTAGCCATGCTGCTTTTGCTGCTGCGCCGGGCGGTGTGATGTTTGATACGCCTGAAGAGATCAAAGCCAACGTACCAAGAATTGTTGCTCAAACCGTAACAACCAAGGTGATGCCGCTCGGCAACATGACTCAAATGACTGATGAAGAACGCGCACTCATCGGCACTTGGGTAGAGCAAGGTGCGACGCTTCAATAACCGTACTTTTCAATAACAGTACTCAGCATCCTTTACCTAAGAGCATGAGTCTTAGGTGAGGCTTGGGGAGAGTTTGGTTTACGGGCACGCGCCAAACTCATCCCACCCTGTTTCCCCGGTTCCTATAACCGGGGCTTTTTGTTTTTGGACAATCGGGTATAGGAAAGGCGAGTTAAGCGGATTTGCGAGATTGAATATTACAAACGGCATAGCCAATACAGTGATAAATACAGTCGAGCACTTCTTGCTCCTCACCTTGGATTTTGGCTTGCAGCCCTTTGATGCCTTTCTCAGTTGGCATAATAGGGCCGAATGCGACAATGGCCGCTACAAAACTAGGTTCGTTATCAATGGCTTTCTGCCATGTTTTAGAAAAGGCCGCAGTTGACTCGTAGCTTAAGTGCTCATTGATGATCTTCGCAAAAAGAGGCTCAAGCTCTTTGGCAATACCAGCTTTCCTATCGAAGTGAGCATTAATCCCTGACTTAGACACTCCGGCTTTCTTAGCAATATAAGCAAAGGTTGCCTTGTCGAAGCCTTCATTTAATGCGATATCAAATGCAGCATCGATGATCTTTTGGCGTGTAATAATCGCTTGTGCAGCGCTTGCTCTTCCCACTCTTGCCTCCGAACGTTGGATGATGGTTGTGTTTTATGGGCCATCGATAATAAGCAGTAACAGGCCGTAGAATAAAGGCACAAAGCTTGCGATACAATCGATCGTTAAGTCACTGAACATCAATGGCTCAAAAAGGCCTCATCGAGTTCATGCTATTGAAATTATACATTTATCATATAGAATAGAGGTTGTTAACCTTTATTTTTTAAAAGGCGTGAAATGATGACCAACCTGATACATTCCCCATTGAGCAGTCACAAACTGAATAGTGCAACGGATTACATCAACACCACGTTTTCAGCGAATAAAACTGACTTGTCAGCCAAGTTAGATAGCCAAAAGCAAATTGTTATCTCATCGTCGAATGGAACGGTATTAAAAAGGATTCAAGGGGAAGATGTGGTTAAGAAAATGAACAAAATAGATCTGTACGTATAGCGGTTTCTACTAGCGTTCAAGGTTGTAGAAAGTCCTTTTTCTAAACCAGTTTCATTGCTATTCAGTCGTGTTAAATGCGCTCAAGCCACTAGAAAGTGTAACTGACCCCAACATTCCCAATAACCGATGTTGTACTCTCAAGTATCGGACTTTTCTCGATTTCAGAGTCGAGGTTTTCATATCTAACCCCACCCGTTAAACGTAATTGTTTTGATAAGTGCATGTAACCGGTCAAACCGACAAAGTAACGTCCACTCCAGTTGGGGTTAAATTCTTCAAAGCGAGTATTGGCTGCTTCAGACGCTGAAACACCGTACAAATGCTCATTCAATTTATCGCTATTGAACGAATATCCTATCGCTGGGATCAAACCAAATGAACCCAGATTGATGTGGTAGCTGTAACGAGTTTCTGCGTAAAGGCCATTGTGAACTGAACCAATATCCGTACCCACACCCGCTCGGAGTTCTCCAACATTTGTCGTCAATACATAAGCTACGCCACCCATGAATGAAGGATCGCGATCATTCAGCTTCTTGATATCGGGATCATCGGATTCCTTCGCGTCTAAGGTGCGAGGATCGTAGGCCGCAAAGATAACAAGATTGTTCACGCTGCCTTTTGGAGCCAAGCGATAGCCAGCTTGGACACCTTCAATGAAAAAATAGCCGTTGTCGTAACTAATCAGAGGGAACGGTGTAACTTTGGTATCGCCTCCTTTGTAAACATTTGGCGAGTAACTGGCGGTTAGGCCTATGCCAACTTCAGCGTTAATTGGTGCCGATAAAGACATGGCTAAAATGAGGGTAGTGAGTGCTGCTTTTTTCATGTTTTGCTCTTGTAAGGGGTGACCCTATGTTCAAATTTAGGAACCCAACGCCAATAGAGTTGAGCGGTTATTCTAACTTTTGGTTACGAAGTAGCTTGACGATAAGTCTGACTAAACGTAGACTTCAAAAAATAAAGGGTGACACCCCTTATTTTGGGCGAGTATAACAACAGTTCGTTGGCTTTGGCTAATTAATAATTAGCGATGAAACAAAAATTACGACCAAATAAAGGGTGTTGACCTTTAAAATTAATATGAATATTAGTGTGTTACTGATGTGTTTAGAGCCGGTAAGGCTTATTTCTGGAGAGAGTGATGGGAGAAGAAGTGGAACCAATTTACATTTTTCTTTGTATTAGCAGCATCGTGATGAGTGTTCTATGCATTGTCGCTGCATTTCTGGTTTATCGCATGATTAAGCGGAATATAGAGGACAGATGATGACTTTCCCAGATTGGATCGTTAGCAAAGTAACACACGGTATTTCAACAACCATTTGCCAATCCCTCAACTAGGACATCAGCTTTAGATGAGGTTTCGGGGGAGTTTGATCGCAGGCATACGTCAGACTCATTTTCCCCATCTTCCCCGGCTCCTATCGCCGGGGATTTTTTGTTTTTGGATAAGAGAAAGTAGGGTTCTATTTGGGGTTAATGGCTTTCTGTAGAAGTAGAATTTAATAGGTATTGTGGTTTCAGCTACTATGAGTCAGTTAGCCTTGATATGTCCTATTTCTATAGCTGAATAGAAAGCGTTTGGGGCTTCAGCCACTATAGCCCAATATTTGTCTCCATAAGACCAGTGCCACCACTCAAATGGGTAATTGATAAATCCCGCTTTCTCCATGCACTCGAATAGCACTCTTCTATTTTCAATGACATCAGCTTCAAGTGATCCACAAAATGAATAACACTTCCCTTGTGAGATCGTTGCATCTTCATCATATTGACAGCCAAGGTCAATTTCATTACCTAGACGGTCAACTAAAGACACGTCGACAGCTCCTCCTGTAGGATGACCAGCTACATTCGGTGGAGCTATATATTCCGCAGTGATCTCATGAACTTCTTGAGATGTAAGGTTTATATGTTTTTCTGAGCAAAATAACTGAATTAACCTTCGATTATAAATAAAGCTTTGAAAAGACTTCGGTCTGTATGTTTCCTTTACAGATAAGTAGATGCCCTCAGGTAAGCATAGTGACGCGTCACTTAATCGTTTGACCACGCTTTCTCTAGCTATAAATTGATTTGCGTAACCGAGTTCAACCTCATAATCGAGGACTATTTTTGTTCCTTTGGGATTAATGGGAACGATGGGCTCTTGGTTCTCGATTACGGGCATGTTTTGTACTCGAGGGTCTAATAAACTTATGCTTTTCAATGAAAACTGCCTATGGAAAATGTAGTCTTAGATAGACGATTATTATGTAAATATCTGAGTGTTTGTCTTGTTAAGGTTAGTCTTTTGTCCAAAAACCTAAATGTTGAATCTAACACTAGATCTAACTGTTTTTACGTGCGTAGTTCCGTATAGGAAACTTGATATGAATCTCTACCCGTGGCATTTTCTTTTCCAAATTGACTTTAGTTAAGGCACAGAATGGAAGAGGTGATAGTCGCGTATTTTAGGGCATTAAGCGCGTTCTTCAGATATATGTTTCAGTCGCTAGTGATCGAGTTTATTGGTTACGCTTCTGGATGGATAGTTTGTAAAGTATTCACATTAGGGCGCTTCCCTTCATTGCTTCCAACTGAAAAAGAGCGAACCAGAATCTCTTATATCGGCGCGATTAGCATTGCGCTATTTCTGTTAGCTATTGGTGTGCTCAATAGTTTTTAATGCTCAGAGCCAGTCATAGAAGTGAGTCAGTATGAAATTCTACCTTGCTGAACAATACCAAGCTGCTTGTCATGAAATGTTTGCTCGATATGAGCGTGACATCAAAAAGCTTGTTCCTAATGCGAGAGTCGAGCATGTAGGTGCATCCTCGATTCCATCTGCAGTATCTAAAGGCGACTTGGATATATTCGTTGGTATTGAGCCGAGTGAACTTGAGTACGCCGCTGAGCAACTCACAACACTCGGCTTTAAAGAGAAGCTCGATACCTTAAGAACGCCAGAACTGTGTATGTTGGAGTCCACATCTTCGGATGATGTGGCGTTGCAAGTAGTCGCCAATGGTTCTGAATTTGAATGCTTTCTAACGTTTCGTGACAAGCTACGTGCGGCTCCTGCCTTAGTTGAACAATACAATGCCCTCAAAATGTCTTGTAAAGGTTGGCAGCAAGAAGAGTACCGTGAAAAGAAAGCGACTTTTATCGAGTATGTGTTGGCTTTGAAATAGCACCAGTGCGTCTCACCTCTAATTGTCCAATTGACAGAAATCTTATTAATACAAACTGTTAAGTAAAAAATCATTACCTCCGGAAATTTACTTTCTTAAATTCCCTTCAACCTATCTTATTGCGTTTCATAGTCGAAATTTAAGCAACTAAGCTCACATATATTGCATGGTGTATTAGTTCTGGTATTTGTTTGTGTTATGTTTTTCTCGATTTTATAAAGCGTGCCTTATCTATTGAAAGCAAAGTGTTTTCTTTCGCATTAATTTCAAGATTTGTCTATCAGTACATCAACCTAACGCTATCAAAAATCGATTTCTCGACGTTCATAATCAATATCACTTTAGGAAAGGATATGTCTGAAGTAGTAGAAAATACACCCGAAATTGTGCTCGCATCTCGATGGTCTCGCTTTTGGGCGTTTGTTATCGATGGCCTCATTTATGCGGCTGCTATGATTCCTGTTGCTTTATATACCAATTTGTTCGATCGAGCCGTTTCTAATGGGGCCGTTGAACTACACGAACAAACAATGATGTTTATTTATGGCTGGGTGGTGTTCCTCTTGTGTCATGGCTACTTACTGCAAAAAAAGGGACAAACGCTCGGAAAAAATGTAATGGAAATTGCGATTGTTGATATGGACGGTAAGCAAATAGGACTGTTCAACATAGTGATCAAACGAATCTTACCTATGAGCATCTTTGTTTATATTCCTGTTATTGGTCAGTTTATATCGATTCTTAATTACCTGTTTGTTTTCCGCAAAAATAGACGCTGCTTGCATGATTTAATCGCAGGCACTCAGGTGGTTAGTGTGGCGGTACCTAGAAATCTAGATTTCAGTACTATCGAATAATTTCAAAGTAAGGTTTGTCTCGGTAATTACATGCTCAAATAAACAGCGCCAACGCCAATTGTTGGTGCTGTTTTTACTTTCCCCTTACACTCTTTTCTAATATCGAACCTAGTATCAAATTTCTCTTTGTTATACAGGCAAGTCTCTCATTATGAAGAACTTCTTCGATAGCGAACTCATGCTCTCTAGCTCCTTGAATTTCGTTTTGCTATCACTAGGGCTAACGCTCATCTTACATATTCCAATTTGGTGTGGGTTCAACTTGAGCCGACGCAAATGGAAGCTTATGGATTATTTATGGCCGCTGTTGGCGGGTATCGGCATGCTGGGTGCGGTGTCTGAAATTCGGGCGTCGGTGGCCGGTGATTGGGTCGAGACAGAACAAACCAGAGCAGTCACTATTTTAGAGTCGATTCAGCAGTTCTCTTTGGATAAATTAAGAAGCGACATCTGCACAGGTCAGCCGTCTTTAGACACTCATGGCCAGCACCATGAGGCGTGTTTGTGGTATTTGAATACAGCTATCACATTCAAAGATGTTGATTTCACCTTGCTACCGAACGCCGCTGATTTTACGGTTCCTGCGCCTAGCGTATCGCTGGTGGAAAGTGATGCCGTGTGGGTGAGTGGCATGCTGAGTCAGTATGAGAAGCAGAAGAACCAGTACATCAAAACCAGAGAAGCGCAGGTGAAGCAGCCATTAGAAAGCATCTTCTGGTATGTGAGTCCTTACTTAGTGTGTTTTGCGATTGCGTTGCGTTTGACGAAAGTGACTGCAGAGCTCAAATTAGATAAATGCGCGTAGTTTGGTTTCTCGGTAATTATATAGAAAGGTGAAGTAATGAATGTGAGTGAGTTTTCTCGGTTGGTGGACTTGTCTGCCCATACGCTTCGTTACTATGAAAAAATAGGCTTGTTGAAAAATATTCAACGAAACAGTAGCGGCCATCGAGTCTATACAACGAAGGACGTGACTTGGATTGAGTTTGTTAAGCGCTTAAAAGACACCGCAATGCCACTGGATGAAATTCTGGAATACGCAAAGCTCAGGGAGTTAGGGCCAGAATCTGTTTCGCAGCGTCAAGTGTTGCTTGAACTACATCAACAGAATTTGCGTTCCCATATTGAAGAGCAACAAAAGCATCTGGCTGCGTTAGAGGCAAAAATTAGTTTGTATTGAGATGGAAAAGTCCGTTGACTTAGAGTCGACTCTAACTTGTAAGGTGTTCCTGTAACCCCAAAAAAACAGGAACATTTCCATGAATCAATCACGTTTTGACATTGGCTTAGAAAGACTGAATTACATCGACGGAGAAGCAGGGCAACAGGTTATTGAAAGCCTGAAAGATATCTGCCCTGAACTTGCCAAATATACTATCGAATATCCCTTCGGTGATATCTATTCACGCCCCGGTTTGGATTTGAAATCGCGAGAGATTGCGACCGTGGCAGCCCTAACTGCGCTCGGTAATTGTGCCCCTCAACTTAAGGTGCATTTGAATGCGGCACTCAATGTCGGCTGCAGCGAGGAGGAGATCAAAGAAGTGATATTGCAGATGTCGGTGTATGCGGGATTCCCTTCGGCATTGAATGGCATGTTTGCTTTCAAGGAAGTGCTTGCTGAGAGAAACATAGCCTAAGATAAATAGACAATAAATTCTGAAAAGGGAGCGTCAACTCTACTAAGTTGTGCTCCCTTTTTATTGATTGGCTAAGTTTTAAAAGGTCGTCAATCCGAGAGGTTCGTGGTTCTTTAAGACGATAAAGACAGCGCGAACGATAACAATATAGGCAAAGTGACAACACTCAGGAAGTTGCCGAACAACACCATAGACGCGACCTTAGGTGGCTCGACATTGAACCTTTCTGCGAACAGGTAGTTCATCACGGCGGGTGGCAGCATGGTGAACAGCACCATCATTTGTAGGTGCAGCGTAGGCAGCGGGATAAAGAAGTAGATGATGGTAAAGGCGATGGCGCCAGTAAACAGCGATTGGGCGGTACACAATAAGCCGACCTTTAATCCGCTCAGCCTTAAGTTGACCATTTGCGATCCCAGCGACAACAACATGATAGGCACGGCTGCTTGCCCAAGCAGCGAAGTGGCTTCGTAGATTGGATTCCACACCGCAATGCCAGATAGGTTCAACGTCATCGCTAATGCGGCGGCTAAGAATATCGGCATTTTGAGGATCTGCTTGATCGGATTACCTTCGCTTAGTAGCGCTAAACCGACACTAATGTGCACACACGCCGATACCACAAACAGTAATACCGCAGGGGCTAATGCGCTTTCGCCAAAGGTATAAGTGAACAGGGGAATGGCGAGGTTGCCACTGTTGCGGAACATGTGTGGCGGCGCCCAAGCTTTGAAGTTGAGCTTAAAGATCCTACAGATTGGAATCATCAATAAGGCTGGAACTAACACCGCCACCAAAGAGGCAGAGATCAGTGGCAGTTGTTCGGTGTCGAGGGGCATGGTGGTCAGCGATGCAAACACCAAAGCAGGGATACAAACATCCATGTTGATGCGATTGATTGGCTTGAAATCGGGCTTGAGCCAACGACCGACCGCAAAGCCAGCACTGGCTAAAGCAAAAACGGGAAACAGAATGCTGACGACCTGTTCGAACATAGAATTCCTTTCTAGATTTAGTGCTTCCATTTAGCTGAGAAACGAATGTTTGAGAGATACGCTAAAGTGAAGTATGAAGTCGAAATGTATAAACATTAACCTATCAATATAATGACTTGGCGTCACCGAAGATCGTTGTCTGAAAGCGGTTAATTTATATTTCTTTGAATGAAGCACAAAAAAGACCAGTGGCATCAGCAACTGGTCTTTAAAGGCTAGATAAATCTGGACGGATTTTTAATTAACGACGGCTGTCGCTGTCTAGCGATTGTTACTCGGTTTTAAGTCTAGCTAACGAGCTTTTTGTAATCTTTGAAATTCACGTCGTAGGCTTTTTCGCCGTAGATGTAAGTCTCGCTGACGGTTCTGTCATCACCCAAGCTCATCAATACAAACAGTTTTTCTTCAAGTTTAGTGGCTTGTTCCATTCTAAAGCGCATCAGCTGTGTCGCGTGTAGATCCAACACCACGAAATCCGCTTCTTTGCCGACTTCCAAGTTACCAATCTTGTCTTCTAAATGCAGTGAACGTGCGCCGCCTAGAGTTGCTAAGAACAGCGACTTAGCTGGGTGCAGCTTCTTATGCTGTAACTGCATGATCTTGTACGCTTCACTCATTGTTTGCAGGATTGAGAAGCTGGTGCCTGCGCCTACATCAGTACCCACGCCGACACGAATACCGTGATCTTCCATCTCTGGTAATCGGAACAACCCCGAGCCTAAGAACAGGTTCGAAGTTGGGCAGAAGGCGATTGCCGAATCGGTATCCGCTAGGCGTTTACATTCGCAATCTGATAAGTGAATACCGTGTGCGAATACCGAACGTTTGTGCAGCAGACCATAGTGGTCATACACATCCAAATAGCTGTCGCGCTCTGGGAACAGTTCTAATACCCAATCGATCTCTTTCTTGTTTTCAGAAAGGTGAGTGTGCATGTATACGTCTGGATATTCTTCTAGCAGTTTACCTACTGTTTCGAGTTGTTCTGGTGTACTGGTTGGCGCGAAGCGAGGTGTTACGGCATAGTGCAAACGACCACGCTTGTGCCACTTTTCGATTAACTCTTTTGAGTCTGCATAGCCAGATTCTGGTGTGTCGGTGAGGTAATCAGGCGCGTTGCGATCCATCAGAACCTTACCCGCGATCATACGTAGGTTACGCTTCTCGGCTTCTTCAAAGAATACGTTAACCGACTCTTTGTGTACCGTGCCAAATACGAGTGCAGTGGTGGTGCCGTTACTTGCTAATTCATCTAGGAATAGCTTCGCTACTTTGTGTGCATAGACTGGGTTTTTGAAGCGTTTTTCTTCTGGGAAGGTGTAGTTCTCTAACCAATCAAGAAGCTGCTCACCGTAAGACGCGATCATCCCTGTTTGAGGGTAGTGGATGTGCGTATCAATAAAGCCAGAGGTGATCAGTTTGTCTTTGTATTCTTTTACTTCGAGTGTTTTAGGTTGGCGAGCTAATACCTCGTCGGCATGGCCCAAATCGACGACATGGCCGTTCTCAACCACTAAAACACCGTCTTCAAAATAGTCGTAAGACTCATCGATACCGACGTCTTTTGGGTCGGCTACGCTGTGTAAAATACTGGCGCGATAAGCTTTGCGTTGCGTTGTCATGTTTACTTCCTTTTAATGACTTCAGCGACTTGATGGCCACTGAAGCTTTGCGACTTTTATTAGGCGATCTTCTCTTCCAATGGTGGTTCGCCTACGTCGCTTGGTTGACTGTGTTGATCGGTCAAATCCTGATTTCGATATTGTTTGGTTGGGCGCTTTTGTTCAAGCGCTTGGCCTTGATAGTGTGCGATCAGTTCACCCGCAACCGATACCGCAATTTCAGCCGGATGTTTGCCATTCACAGCGCTAATGCCAATCGGGCAAATCATGGTTTCAATTTGCTCTTGGCTGTAACCACGTTGCTCTAAGCGGAAGTCGAACTTCTTACGCTTAGTGAGCGAACCGATCATGCCGAAGTAACGGCTGTCTTCACGGTCGATAATGGCTTTGGTTAGGTCAAAATCGAGCTGGTGGTTGTGCGTCATCACTAGGTAGTAGCTGTTCGGTGGCATGTGTTTCACTTCACCGACTGGATCGTCTGAGACAAGCTTTTTCACACCGTGTGGCAGCGCTTCAGGGAATACTTCTTCGCGTTCATCAATCCAGGTCACGCGGAAGGGCAGGGTTGCGACAATGTGTAGTAGCGCTTTGGCAACGTGGCCTGCGCCGAACAACACAAGGTGGTTCTGCTGAGTGCCAATCGGTTCAAAGCTTAACGTTGCCATTCCGCCACAACATTGGCCTAAACGAGCGCCTAGGTTGAAGCGTTCTACTTTGAGTGATTTCTCGCTGGCAATCAGCATTTCACGCGCCATTTTGGTGGCCACATGTTCAAGATGACCACCACCAATCGTAGCGATGATTCGGTCACGAGTGACAAGCATCTTGGTACCCGCATCACGCGGCACTGAGCCTCTGTCTTCAAGCACTGTCACCATCACACATGGTTCGTAGTTCTCTTCCAGTTTTGCCAGTTCGTGAATCCAATTATCCTTAAACATACGTCCTCCTAAATCCCTTCTGTGCTTTCCTAGCTGCCTATTGGTGTCTTAGATACCTATCAGCCCTAAGCCGTTTCTGATTGAACATCGACCGAAGTCGGAGCCGTTTCAGTGACTTTCTGAATCGCCATCAGGATACGTTCTGGCGTTGCAGGTGTGTTGAGCTTAGGAATCGCACCATCGACAGCGACATAGCTAATCGCATCTTTCAGTGCGCTCCATACCGACATACCCAACATGAAAGGGGGCTCACCCACGGCTTTCGAGTTGAAGACGGTGTCTTCTGGGTTGCTGCGGTTTTCCAAAAGGTGCGTTCTGAAATCAATCGGCATATCAGCAATCGCAGGAATCTTGTAACTCGCCGGGCCGTTGGTCATCAAGCGGCCTTGTTGGTTCCAAACCAACTCCTCCGTTGTTAACCAACCGACACCTTGCACAAAGCCACCTTCAACTTGGCCGATATCAATTGCAGGGTTCAATGAAGCGCCCACGTCATGCAGAATATCGACACGCAGAATTTTGTTTTCGCCAGTTAGAGTATCGATGATGACTTCTGAACAAGATGCGCCATACGCGTAGTAGTAGAACGGGCGGCCGCGAGCTTTCTCGTGATCGTAATAGATCTTTGGAGTGCGGTAGAAGCCAGTGCTCGATAGCGAGGTTTGGTTAAACCAAGCCAGTTCAACAAATGAGTTGAAGGTCATGATCTCATTGCGGATCTGCACCATGCCGTTCTTAAACACCACTTCTTCAGGCCACACTTTGAAGTGCGAAGAAGCGAAGTCGATCAGGCGCTGCTTAATGGTTATTGCGGCGTTTTGCGCGGCCTTACCGTTGAGGTCGGCGCCCGATGAGGCTGCGGTTGGTGATGTGTTCGGAACTTTGTCTGTGTTTGTAGCGGTGATCTGGATACGTTCGACATCGACTTGGAACTCCTGTGCAACGATTTGTGCAACTTTGATGTTCAAGCCTTGCCCCATTTCCGTCCCACCGTGATTCAAATGAATACTGCCATCGGTGTAGATATGGATGAGCGCACCTGCTTGGTTCAAGAAAGTCGCAGTAAACGAGATGCCGAATTTCACTGGTGTGATTGCTAGGCCCTTCTTCAAGATAGGGCTTTGCTTGTTGAACTCAGCAATGTCTTTACGACGTGCGTGATAGTCACTGCTGCGCTCAAGCTGTTCGGTTATCTCAGGTAAAAAGTTGTCTTCAACGGTTTGGTAGTAATGGGTCACGTTACGACCTTCTTCGCCGTAGTAATTCGCCTTACGTACTTCCAAAGGATCTTTTTTCAGGTAACGCGCAATCTCGTCCATGATGTGTTCGATGGTCATCATGCCTTGCGGGCCACCAAAGCCACGATAAGCGGTGTTCGATGCTGTATTGGTTTTGCATCGGTGGCCGACCACAGTTGCATCACCTAGGTAATAAGCGTTGTCTGAGTGGAACATCGCGCGGTCGACGATAGAACTTGATAAGTCTGGCGAGTAGCCACAGTTGCCAGCAACGGTAATGTCGGCACCTTGAATCACACCATTGTCGTCAAAACCGACTGTGTATTGATTGTAGAACGGGTGGCGTTTACCGGTTTGCTGCATGTCTTCATTACGCAGCAGGCGCATTTTGGTCGGTCGGCCTGTAAGGTGGGCAATAACCGCTGCCATACAGGCTGGAGAGGCCGCTTGAGTCTCTTTACCACCGAAACCACCACCCATACGACGCATATCAATCACGACTTTGTGCATCGGCACGCCAATCACTTCCGCAACCAGTTTTTGAACTTCGGTTGGGTTTTGTGTAGAGGTGTAGACGATCATGCCGCCATCTTCGGTTGGCATTACGCTACTGATTTGAGTTTCTAGGTAGAAGTGTTCTTGACCGCCGATCTCTAGGTCACCAGAGATCACGTGTTTTGCTTTTGCCAGTGCGGCTTTCGAGTCACCACGCTGTTGAGTGTGGCTCTCTGTCACGAAGTGCTCTTTTGCTAGCGCTTCTTTGACATCAAGAATGGCAGGTAGCTCTTCGTATTCAATAATCGCTGCGTGTGCGGCTTTGCGTGCGGTTTCTAGATCGTTGGCTGCTACCGCAATCACAGGTTGGCCGTAGTATTCTACTTTGCCGTCGGCAAGCAGTGGGTCACCTGGTAGGATGGCACCAATATCCAGTTCACCTGGTACGTCTTTGGCTTGAATGGCAATCGCCACGCCTTCGAATTCGTAACACGGTGATAAATCTATCTTGGTGATGTTAGCGTGCGCTTGAGTACTCAGGCGTGCGTACACGTGCAGTTGATTGGGAAACTCTAGGCGGTCATCAATGTATACCGCTTCGCCCGTTACTTGTTTGGCTGCACTGTCGTGTTTAACGCTTTTACCTACGCCAGTTTTTAGGTCTTGTTTTGCAATGGTAACCATCTCTTCGTGGGTCATCGCATGCTCGTGTGATTTAGACATAAGACGTTACCCTTGTTTCGATTTGGTTGTTTTTATTCTGTTGTTCAATGAAGTAGCGACGCAGCATGTTAGCCGCCGACAATGAACGGTATTCTTGGCTTGCACGGAAATCAGATAGCGGTTCAAAGTCGTTATACAGTTCTTGCATCGCTAACTTAATATTAGCGTCTGTCCATGGTTTGCCTAATAACGTATTTTCACAACGCGCCGCGCGCTTAGGCGTTGCAGCCATACCACCAAAGGCGATACGAGCGTAAGAAACCTTGCCATCTTCAATTTGAATATCGAACGCACCACATACCGCAGAGATGTCATCGTCTAAACGTTTAGACAGTTTGTAAGCTCGGAAGCTGTCGTTAGTTGGCTTGGGAATGATGATCTGTTCAATGAACTCACTCTCTTTCTGCGCCGTCACCTTGTAGCTGATGAAGTAATCTTCAATCGGCATGGTGCGTGACTCATCACCGCAACGAAGTTTGATCTTCGCGTTAAGGGCAATCAGCAGAGGAGGGGTGTCACCGATAGGTGAAGCATTGGCAACATTACCGCCAATGGTGCCTTGGTTACGTACTTGCAGGGAAGCAAAGCGGTGCAGTAGCTCACCAAAATCTGGGTAGTGCTTTTTCAGTAGTGCGTAAGAATCGCTGATAGGCAGGTTGGCACCAATGATTAAATCGGTGTCGGTCTCTTCGCATACCTTCATGTCTTCAACAAGGTTTACGCTGATCAGTGTTTCAATCTCGCGATGGAATTGTGTCACTTCCAGTGCTAAATCCGTGCCGCCAGCAACCAGCTTAGCGTTCGGGTGTGCTTGAAAAAGCTTGGCCAGCTCATCGGTGCTTTTCGGGGAAAAAGCGGTGAGGTGACCAAGGCGTAAGTCGGCCTCGGTGTCTTGAATATCTTCTAGCTTTTTGATGGTGTTGCGTTCAAGTTCAGCGAATTGGTCGATCAAAGGTTGGTCTGTTGAAAGCGACATTGCAGCATCAACAATTGGTCGGTAGCCCGTACAACGACATAAGTTACCTGCCAGCGATTCCATGACATCTTCTTTGCTCGCATCGGGTTTGTTTTTGCCTAGCGCAAACATCGACATGATGAAGCCCGGCGTGCAGTAACCACATTGTGAACCGTGAAAATCAACCACCGCTTTCTGTACAGGGTGCAGTGACTTATCTCGGTTTTGTAGATCCTCTACTGTGATTAGCTGTTTACCGTGCAGCGCTGAAACGAACGTAAGGCAAGAGTTCACCGAGCGATATTGCAGCTGTCCACCCACCACTTCACCTAAAACGACGGTACATGCGCCACAGTCACCAGACCCACAACCTTCTTTGGTACCTGTTTTATTAACCTTGGTACGAAGGTAGTTGAGCACTGTCATATTCGGCGACAGATTGTCTTCACGTCTTATTTCCTGATTGAGCAAAAAAGTAATCAAGAGACCTCCTTGTAAATCGACATTTTTCCATGTGTATTCTTTTTGACTTCTAGGTCAATAATTATCCATCCTGACCCTGTGGTCAACTATTTATTTACAAAAATGCAACAACATTGCGATTTGGTAGATTGTATACAATTTAATTTTATCTTTAGTTGCTTGTTTTATTAGAATTTAAATTGGAAGTGATGAGTTTTGTGGTGTGAATTAATTAATAACTATGTATACAAAATAAAGACAAGAATTTTGGCATTTGGGAGCAAATGCTATAGAGGATAAGAGCACTATTCTGCTCAGAATTAAGAGTGTTTTGAGGTGAAATGCGCCGATCTTCGCGTCTATCATTATAGGGAGGGCATAAAAAAGAGAAGTAAGCGCAGAGGCTTACTTCTCTCCTGTTTTGTTAACAAAAAGCTGTTAACCAAAACTTGTTAACAGAAAGTTGTTAGAGCTGGATTGGAATGGTCAACTCGTTATGACTTGTTCTTAAGCAGATCCGAGAACACGACATGCAGGTCGCTTGATGCGGTGCTGCTGTCTAGGTTGAGCTTAGAACGAATGTGGCTCAAGTGTTCTTTCATCAACTCGACGGCTTGCTCTTCATCGCCAGACTCAATCGCATCAAGTAACCCTTCGTGTTCATCCAAAGAACAGTTCGAGTGATTACCTGTTTCGTATTGAGCGATCAGCAGTGAGGTTTGCGACACTAGGCTGCGCTGGAAGGCAAGCAGTGGTGCGTTTTCTGCCATCTCTGCCAGTTTGATGTGGAACTCACCAGACAAACGTAATCCTGAGCCGTAGTCACCTTGGTCAAAGGCGCAGTTCTCTTTCGCTACCAATTTTCTGCACTCTTCGATTTGAGCTTTGGTTGCGTTTTTCACTGCAAGCTCTGTGATAGCAAGCTCCATCACTTCACGCGCTTTAAATATCTGTTTGGCTTCGTCTACCGTTGGCGCAGCAATCATGGCACCTCGGTTTGGACGGATCACCACAACTTGCTCTAATGAGAGACGCAACAAGGCACGGCGAATGATAGTGCGGCTAACACCAAAGATCTCTGCTAGTGCTTCTTCGCTTAATTTGGTGGCTGGTGGCAGCCTTTGTTCTAGTATCGCGTCGAAGATATGGCAGTAAACAACATCGTCTTGAGTCTGGCCTGTTACTTTTGTTTTTACACCTTTGGAGACAGAGTTTTTGAGAGCTGTCATAGAGATAAGGGCCCTTGTTTAGTCGAGTTGGGTTGGTCGAGAATAATTCATGAGTGTTACTCTATATTGTATACATTTATCTATACAATGCCACCGGATGAAAGTGCGATGCACGCTTATTTGTTAATGACTTATAACATTTAGTTTGCAGTGAACTGTGTGCAATCTATAGCTTTAAGCCATTCTTCTTGAACTAGACGCGATTATCGCCACAGCTGTAGGCGACGATCTGGCTTATTTCGCTCAGGGTACGACCTGATTGCTGCTGCCACTCGTTGAAAGCCTTACTTGCCGCAACTTGTGCTCGTTTGGTGTTACGACCGCTATCAACCACATCGGTACTGCGCAGGTGCGCTTCCACGTCAGAAGATAAGATGAATGTGTCTTTGCCCATCTGGCGCAAGGTGTAAGCACCGGTGTTACCACCTAATCGCTTGCCGTGTTTCTTCAGGTAATCCCAAAGTTCTGTAATGCGTTCTGATGGCCAGTCGGCAACCATTTGTGAGAAGGAATCCGCTTCACGTTTGGCATTGTGGATCATCATTGCATTAGCTGGGATGGTCATCACCTTGGTGAGGTGGCGAATAATACGTGGATCTTGCGCTTTCTGCTCCCACATCTCATTCGGCAGCATCAGCATCTTTTCGATGTCGAACTCAAAGAACACCTCTTCAAATTGCGGCCATTTCTTCCTCACCACATTCCACGAAATACCACACTGGAATACCTTCTCGGTAAAGGCTGCAAGCCAACGGTCGTCGGTGATTTGTGATAACTCGGCTTGTGAAAGAGGCGCACGAACAATTTTTTCGAGCTCTGCTGCTCCACCTTTACGGTGAGCGGCACGTTGATAAATGGTGTCGAATTTTTCTTGGGTCATTGAAGGTTCCAAATTACATCTGTGTAGCCAATGTTTAATGATATGGGGTCAAATCTGTCAATTAAAATCATTCTGTTAATGAAAACGATCAAGCCGAGTAAAACAAACTAGCTGAGCTTTAATTCCATTTGATATAGAGGCCAGGTGTGGCCATTGAATTCTTTGAACTTTGGTTCTTTGTCGACTACTTGAAAGCCCGCTTTGTCGTAGCAACGTTTTGCACCGATATTCTGTTGAAAGACCGCCAAGCTGATGGTGGTGACATCAGGGATTTGTTTCGCCGCTTCTAATGCACTTTCTATCATGGATTGCCCAAGCCCTTTGCCTCGTTGGTTTGGGTGAATTGCAACTCGGCAAAAGCGAAGTTCGTTGTCCGACATACGTTGAAACTCCATAAAACCGATCAAATCATTGGTATTCGAGTTAGTGTTAGGCGTGGAGAATGTGTAAAGCTCGACGTGGGGCTCTTGAGAACGTTCGATGATCGAAGCCGCTTTCAAAGGCCAACCAAAGGTTCGCCCTCCCCACAGTACGTAGTCTTCTAGGGATGTGAACCAAGTGACGATCTCGTCGGCATCGGATGCTTTAAAGCGCTTTATTTCCATATCCTGTCTCTTCCTTATCGTGTGTCTCTTTTTCTAAGCCGCTAAACTTCCGTGCCCAACTGCTCAAGAAAGCCACGCATGTAATCGGTGCGCTTATTGGCTTCTAACTGGGCTGATTCTGTATTCATGGTTTCTGCGAGCTTAAACAGCTTCACATAGAAGTGGTCGACGCTGTAATGCTTGTCATCTAAGTCACGATGTTCAGCGAATGGGTCTTCGTGGTTATAGAGTTCTGCGTTAAAACTCTGCCCCACATACAGGCAGCGAGCAATACCAATAGCCCCCAGAGAATCAAGGCGATCCGCATCTTGGACTATCTGAGCTTCTATGGTTTCAGGTGTGATGTTAGCGCTGTAGCTGTGTGTGACAATGGCATGATGGATCTCATCAAGATAAGACGAGGGATAGTCGATAGATTTGAGGAAAGAGATCGCTTTGTCTGCTGCCATTTGCGAGCTTTGGGCTCTGTCTGGGTGGTTCTTAGGAAAGGTGAAGCAATCGTGAAGGTAAGCGGCGGGTAAAACGACTCCAAGCTTAGCTTGTTCTTGAGCACACAAAGCCTTCGCGGTTTTAACGACGCGCTTAATATGGCTAATGTCGTGCGCTGCATCTTGTGTCATTTCTCGCTGTGCAAAATCAAGCAGTTGGTCTTCAAACTTTTCCTTCACGCGTCTCTTTCTCCATAGGTAGACGTTAGCAATCTTGTTGATCACCTGGCATTTATTTCACATCGACTGTAACAGTTTCAAGCGTGAGTTTTTATCTTTTATAAAAGGAATACCCACAAAAAAACCGACTCTGTGAGTCGGCTTTATAGAGAGGCTTGTCTACGTATTTTAGGACGAGACAGACAAAAGCAATATCAACGGCAGTCAGAGCTTAAGCTGCAGCTTGTTGAAGCTGTGCTAACACATCGTGAAGAGAAGGGCTGATGGTGTGTCCAAGCGCTTTTACTTCGTCACATGGCTCGACTAAATCAGGGATCTGGAAGCTGATCATATTGGCTGCCATAGAAGCGCGAATACCATTGTTTGAATCTTCAAACGCTAGGCAGGTTTCAGGCGCAACACCTAGGCGCTCAGCCGCCAGCAAGTAAATCTCTGGGTGAGGCTTGCCATGAGTCACTTCGCAGCCTGTGCTTAGTGAAGTGAAGTAAGAATCTAGGCCTGCTAGCTCAAGTTTCTTCTTGGCGATATCTAGCTGAGTTGAGGTTGCCACCGCGATTGGAATGTCATTCGACTTTAGCCATTCAAGCAGCTCAATCACGCCGTCTTTTACCGGGATCGCTTGGTTTTTAACAATTGCACTGTAGCGCGTGCGCCATTCGTTATTCAGTGCTGGGTAGTCTAGGTTTTCACCGTAGCCATTTCGAAAAATCTGTTCGATGGTTTTTGCGTTACAGCCAATGATGCCTAGGTACACATCCTGCAAAAACGGAACACCTTGCGCGTGACATGCTTCTTCAAATACCTGCATACAAAGTCGCTCGGTGTCGAGCAGCAGTCCATCCATATCAAAAATAGCAGCTTGAAAATTCATATCCGTGGTTCTTTATGTGTTGTCATCGTAAGGGCGGGTATTTTGACACAGTGTTTTGGGATAGGCGAGTTAGAGTTCAGTAAAACAGCGATAATTGTATTACAAAATTTTAAGGGAGCAGGCGCAATTCGTTATGGGCTTCTGAATGGGTGATAGCGTTTAGTTATGATATTTAAATTTTATAGATTCAGGCGTTCTAAAAGAAACAATGAACATCAGAATGCATAACAATCCTTGAGTTTCACTTGAGTGAAAAATTACATTTTCGATACTTAATCGCCCGTTATCGTGACCCTAATCTTATAAAAAACAATCCATTAAAACGCTCAATAATTGTGTGACATACCAATAAGTAAAGTATTGAACATACAGACAAAATATCCCTAGTCCACATTTTTAGCAGGGTTGCTTATGTTGTATTTTGAGTTTCTATTTTTACTTGTCGTTCTCTATATCGGTTCTCGGTATGGCGGTATTGGTTTAGGGGTTGTTTCTGGTATTGGTTTGGTGATTGAGGTCTTTATCTTTAAGATGCCGCCAACGTCGCCACCTGTCACCGTAATGCTGATCATTCTCGCGGTGGTAACCTGTGCTTCGATCCTCGAAGCGGCCGGTGGCTTAAAATACATGCTGCAAGTGGCGGAAAGGGTACTAAGAAAGAACCCGAAACGCGTCACCCTGATAGCTCCGTTTGTGACTTATTCGATGACTTTCCTATTGGGTACTGGCCACGCGGTTTACTCAATTATGCCTATCATCGGTGATGTGGCATTGAAGAACGGGATTCGTCCTGAGCGCCCAATGGCAGCGGCTTCAGTCGCATCTCAACTTGCGATTACCGCGTCGCCAATCTCGGCGGCAGTGGTGTACTACCTCGCGCAACTTTCAGATATTCAGCATTCCATTACTTTGCTTTCGATTTTATTAGTTACGGTGCCTGCAACCTTGTTCGGTACGCTGTTACTTTCTCTGTACAGCTTGAAACGCGGTAAAGAACTGAACGACGATCCTGATTATCAAGAGCGCTTGAAAGATCCTGAGTGGAAAAAGCGCATTGAAAACACGACGGCGACATCTTTGGATGAAGTGCTTCCAAGCTCAGCGCGTAATGCAGTCTTGATCTTCCTACTTTCAATTGTCGTGATTGTTATTGTGGCGATGGTGCCAGAAATCAGAACCATTGTAGACGGCGACAAGCCAATCAAGATGTCGGTAATCATCCAAATGATGATGCTCTGCTTCGGCGGTATCATCTTGCTGGCAACTAAAACAGACCCACGTGATGTGCCAAACGGCGTGGTATTCAAATCCGGTATGGTGGCAGCGATTGCTATCTTCGGTATCGCTTGGATGTCAGATACCTACTTCCAATACGCAATGCCTCAGTTCAAATCTGGCATTGTGGAAATGGTAACTAACTACCCATGGACGTTCGCACTAGCGTTATTCATCGTATCAGTTGTGGTGAACTCACAAGCAGCAACGGCACGTATGATGTTGCCTGTTGGCCTTGGTCTAGGTTTAGACCCAGCCTTGCTGATCGGCTTGATGCCAGCGGTGTACGGCTACTTCTTCATCCCGAACTATCCATCTGATATCGCAACCGTGAACTTCGATGTGTCTGGTACCACTAAGATTGGTAAGTGGTACTTCAACCACTCATTCATGTCGGTGGGTTTAATCGGTGTCGTAGGTGCATGTTGTCTAGGCTACGCATTGGCACAGATTTTTATCGCTTAACCTAGCTTTGGGTCGCTTAATTAAACTAGCGATAACGAGATAAGAAACGAAAAACAGCGCCTAAATTGTCGCTGTTTTTGTTTGAACAGGTTTCATTTATTAGCTTTCAGGAGAGCTATTAACGTGGCTCAAAAGCCAGCGACTGAATCGCTTCTTCAATCGTTAGGAAGTGGATTTTCATCAAGCACACTTCGGCTTTCTGGAACTCATGATTTCGTATCAGCTTAGTCACGCCTTCTACTGAATACTGCTCAGGTCGTTTCGCTAGCGACAGTTGATTTGAGCTCGATTGAAGTGCGTAGCTGTCACCTTCAGAATCGATGAGGTAATCATCTTCACCCAAGATCATGTCTGAGCATTCTGCCTGAAAATCGTTCTCGGATGCGACGTAAATAAGCTCATCATCGCCGTCGAGCTTTACTAAAGATGGCCAACGGATCATTACTGCCTCTGAATCATGTGTGTTGAAGTTTGTGTCGACTATAAACAGTTTTGAAGATTGGGTCATCTATTGTTCTAGCTATTCAAAACGCTACTTATTTAAAGAGCTACTTGCTCAAAGAGCGGCCTAACGGTGCAAAATAACCTTGAAGCGCTTCATAAATCTCTTTGCGATGCTTGAGGTCTGGATAGAGAGGGAACATGTCTGGCTTGGTTGTGCCATCGACTAGGTAAGCGTTTTCGATATCTGAGCAGGATTCAATCGCAGATTCAAAAGCACGAGCCATCATCTCCGTTGGCAATGAGAAGTAACGGGCAGAGGCTGCTTTGTCGGCAATCACGCTTCGAGCCACGTAATCGTGCTTATCCAAATTGTTCTCACTGAGTAGTGTGGCGTCGAACAGCGACATCAGACTCTCGTTTAATGGGTGAGGTCGCACCTTTCTATCGTGTAGCCAACAGTCAGTGGCAAACAAGATGTGTTTTCGTGGGCCTGATGTATCGCCAATCTCAAACGCTTTTTCGGCGATGTAGTGATCAAAAGCATGCCAAAATTCATGGGCGAGTGCACCCGCACCTGCGTTCTTGGCGAGTGCTAATTCACGTTGGTTAGGCGCGTAGTGTGCTTGCACGCCTTTTCTACCGCCACTGCCGAACGCTAAACCTAATGTGCCTCGCAGGCCTATCGCTTCTGGTGGTAAAGCCAAGATGTAAGCGAGGTCTGCTAGTGAATCGAATATCAGATTCGCGGCTAAGTCTTTCTCTTCTTTGGTTACCCAAGCGCCCACACGAATACTGCCCATACCGAAGGTCTGTTTGATGTCCATAAAAGACACCTGATCGCCATGTCGATAGTCGGGGCCCTTGCGCGTCTTATATTTAAAATGGGTTAACTTCAAAGGATTCCTTGGAGCTGGGTGCAAAGTGGTGGCAAATACAGAGTCGCCATCTTGTTTGGTACACAGGGTTAAGCTGAGAAAGTTACCACTTTTCTCTGCTAATTACCGAACAAAATGAGTCGAGTTTACTTCAAAGATCTACCACGATGTTGGATCGCCTTCGCGGGTTAGCGGAAACAAGGGCTCATCGGGTTTGGCATAACTCAAGCGGTGTAGCCTTTGGGTTACGTGGTAGCTGTCTAGCCCCGATACGGTGACGGTATCTAAAGCTTCCAAATCCAAATAGCCATCAGGCATCACTGCGCTTTTAGGAGCATGAATCGTTATCACCTCTCCAATCAACATCTGGGTTTGATTACTCTCGATTGTGATCTGTTCTTTGAAAGCCAATCCGATTTTCAAACTGCTTTCTAAAACGAATGGTGCCGGAAAATCATCGTCGTAATAAGGTGTAAGACCCACCGTCTCGAATTCGGATACTGATTTTGGATAGCGAGCCGAGGTTTGATGCGCCTTTTTAACGAAGTCCGCACCAATGCTGTTAATGGTGAAGTGCTTGGTTTCAAGGATGTTCTCTAAGGTGTGGCGACGGCGTTTGCTAGGACGCACGATAAAGCCAAACAGTGGCGGGTGTGACCCTAAGTGAACCACTGAACTTATCACAGCTAAGTTTGTGCCCCCTTGGTTATCGCATGTGCCTATGAGATTGGCGCTTTTGAATCCAGACAAAGAATTGATCAAGCGAGTGCGATGACGCTGGTCCATTGCTTGGAGGTCTTGTTTTGACAGGGTGAGGTCCTTCATATCTTCTTTTCTTCCCATTTTTTTGTTTTCTAAGACTTGTTCACTAACCAAAGCACATTTACGCGGGAGCACCCTCTAACGATCAGCTGAACGTGTGTCTTTGCATAGATTTACGCATGTTGACGTTGCTTTACATCACGCAAGCTAAAGTAATGATGTCGTCTTTAAGAGTGTTAAAAAATGAAAACAGTCCGCAATATCATTTGGGCAATGATTGCCACAATGTCAGCCTTTTGGTTTGCGATGGAACCGCAATTATTCGCTTCAAGCGATGTCTTTGAATGGCGCTCAGCCATGATTCAGTACTCAGGTATTTTGTCTCTGATGTTAATGTCCATCACCATGGTTTTGGCGATGCGCTTGCCTATGGTCGAGAATTGGCTCAAAGGTATGGATAAAGCGTATCGAGTCCATAAATGGCTCGGTATCGGTGGTGTGGCTATGGGTGTCACACATTGGTTGTGGTACCAAATCCCTAAGTCACTGGTGACGTCTGGTGTATTGGATAAGCCTGTTCGACACGATGGTTCAGGGACACAAGCTGTGTTGACTGGCTGGGAGTTGTGGGTCAATGAACTGCGCGGTATCGCGCAAAGTATCGGCGAGTGGGGCTTTTACTTATTACTCGTTCTACTTGTGGTGTCACTATGGGCGGCAGTGAAATACAAACCGTTCAAATTGTCACATCGCCTGATGTCGGTCGCGTACCTGTTTATCGCTTTTCACTCGGTAATACTGCTTAAACGAGCGTATTGGGGAGAGCCGATTTATTACCTAACTGTGGCATTTGCTTTGGTTGGATCTATCGCTGCGATTTACAGTTTGTTGGGTTTGGTTGGGCGTCGTAATCGTCACTCAGCGACTATCGCTTCGACTCGCTATTTTCCACAAGCTGAAGTGATGGAGCTTGTGTTAGAACCGGATGCGTCTTGGCAAGGTCACAAAGCAGGGCAGTTTGCTTACTTGCGTTTCGGTAATGAAGACCCGCATCCGTTTACCATCGTGTCTGGCAGTGAAGATTCAGAACTGCGTTTCTTAATCAAAGAGTTGGGTGATTTTACTAATGGCCTTTATGAACGAGTGACAGCGGGCGATGCGGTTACGGTTGAAGGACCTTATGGTCGACTTGATTTTGACCTAAGCAAGCCTCAAATTTGGATTGCGGGTGGTGTCGGGATTGCTTCGTTCTTTGCTACGCTTGAAGCGCTCAAAACAGAGCAAGATCACCCCCGTATCGAACTGTTTTACTGTACTCGCGGTGTTGATAAGCAATTAATCGATGAGTTGTGGCACCTGGCACATGAGGTTGGTGTGAAGTTAACCGTGATAGACACTTTACATTCACCGCGACTGAACGCCGGAAGAATTGTCAATCAATGCGGTGACCTCAACGAATACGAGGTGTATTTCTGCGGGCCAGAGTTGTTCTCAACATCGTTGAAAAAAGAATTAGACACTTATCAGTTTGATATTGAAAAGCACTACCACGAAGAGCTGTTTGTGATGCGCTAATCGTTGTCAGTTGATGAATTGAATGGGGAAGCATCTCTGGGGTGAGCTGTGGCTGAGAACAGACGGTTTAGATTTAATGTTTGATAACTGATGTTTGATAGTCATAGCCACAAGCTTCCGACCAAAAAGGTGCGAACTCATTCAATTTACTATTGCAGCGGTTTGCTATTGAGCGATACCATATACGGCTATTTCTTTGGTAAAGATTCGAATATGTCAGATGAAGAACTCGCATTAGAGTGGATGCGCCAACAAGCTCATAAAGTTGATCCCTACGTTATAGATCCATCTTTTGATGAATGCGTTGAGTTGCTTGAGCCTGCTTTTAAGAAGGGCAAGAGTGTCGCGCAACTAAAGTATCTGTTATCAGAAGCGGATCGTAGAGCTGGCGCGGCAGAGCGTAAACATGCAGCCTTAAAGTATGCCAAAGAGAAAAGCCCAAATGCAGGTCAGATCCTGCGTCTGCAAAGCAAGCTTCAACAAGTTCAGCTGGCACTAAAACTCGCGACTGGCGACAACAACATGACCATATCCCAGTTTTGTGCGGAATACGATGTCTCCAAGCGAGACGGTAACACGGCATGGAATGAGAAATTAGTTGAACAGGGTAAAAGAAAGTAGCGGCATCAACGAATTTATGCCTTTTCAACCACGGCCAGAAAAGCTACCTGACTTCGAAAACATTCCCACTGTTGGTGAGAATGCTCTGCATTTAAAAAGCCTGAAACTTCATCTCAGGCTTTGCCTCTGTTTTTCCTAATTGATGCTCACTTAATGGTTACCTTCGCTTCAATGGATGACTTTAATACGCTTAAGCTCAATCATAGGCTCGTTTTTATTCGTTGAGTAATGTGCGCGATACACTATTTTTCGCCCATTAATCAATTTCACTTGTGACAAAGTTATCAGAATCATGCGTTTTCGGTAACGTTCCCGAAAGTATCGATCTATCATCCACCCAGATACAAAAGTGAAGTAATCAATACGACTGATTTCTATTTCTTCTTCGATATAGAGCTTGTACATCAAAAGTATAAGCCGAAATGCGCTTACGAATTATTTTGGGAACGTTTGCAAACAATCCAAGACAATTAACGTGAGAACATAAGAATGAAACTACACACTTTAGCGGTTGCTGTAACAATGGGGCTAATGACTACATCGGTATTAGCAAGTGAAGACGTTGCAGCATTAGAGCAACGTATTAATGAATTAGAACAAAGAGTTGCACAAACGGAGCAGGTTTCTACCGAAGCCAATGAAAAGGCTTCTTCGTTTGAGTTTCACGGCTATGCGCGCTCTGGGTTATTGATCAACGACGACTTAAATGGCGCGACAGGTACTGGTCCTTACATGACAGCGGCGGGTGCGATTGGTGCGCCTATTGGACGACTTGGTGTGGAAGATGATCATTACGTTGAAGCGAACTTGATTCATAAGCGCTTTGCGGATGATGGTTCTAGTGCCTTGTTTCGTATCATGTTAGCCGACAGTACTGAAACAAATAATGAATGGACAGCCAGTGAAAGCCAGTTGAATGTACGACAAGTGTATTCAGAACTGAACCGTCTGAGCATGTTCTCTGAATCCGAAGCGTTTTCTGAAGCTACGTTTTGGGCGGGTAAACGATTCGATCGCGACAACTTTGATATTCACTTTTTCGATTCGGATATTGTCTTCTTATCAGGTACTGGTGCGGGCGTTTACGATGTTCAGATGAACGACAACTGGAAAGCGAATTTCTCCATTTATGGCCGAGATTTTGGCGAGATTGATAGCTCATCAACAGATGTAGAAAACTACATTGCAACCATTAATAACCGTATTGGTCAATGGCAAGTGATGTTGAGTGGCATGACCTCAGCAGACAACGATAGCCGCTTAAATGGCGCAGCTGAAAGCGGTGTACACGCCATGTTTGCGTACAATGGAGACAACTTCTTTGGTCTGAGCGAAGGCTTCTCTAAAACGGGTATGTTAGTGGGTAGCGGCCTAGGTGCTGAGCTAAAAGGCATAGGTTCAAATGGTGATCTACTGGATGACGCAAAAGCCGTTCGCCTGTTTAGCTACGGTGTTACTCGTATTGGCGATAACTGGCGCTTAGCACCTGCATTAATGGCAGAGCATAGCCAAGACCGTTTGAAGAAGAATGACGAGTTTACATGGGCTTCTTTAAACGTTCGATTAGCTCAAGAGTTCACAGAGAACTTTGAGATGGTTTACGAAGGTTCATTGCAATACATGGATTTAGACAACTCGACAGAGCAAGCAAGCGGCGGTTTCTACAAAGCGACAGTGGCACCAACACTGAAGCTTTCAACCAGCACTGGTTTCTTTGACCGACCAGAACTACGTTTCGCTGTGAGCTATGTGGATTGGAGTGAAGACCTGAATGGTTACTCGATCAGCACTGAAGCAGATGCAGCAACGATGGGAGAGGGCGGCGAGGTTCTGTTTGCACTGCAGATGGAAACTTGGTTCTAATTACCTGATATATCGTCTAGATAGAGAGTGTTACTCATGATGTGATAGTCGCATCATCAAATGCCAACCTTATCGTTTCAACTCGAAGGTTGGCATTTTTTCATCTTGGGATAACTTGATCTCTGAAATAAATCGCTAGCAAGACTCTCGGTCAATAGTGGTGAAGGTCAACACCATCTTACTCATTTCAAAGCCTTTTTTCTCAATACGGTCGAGCAGCAGCTTGGCTCCATTTTCTCCGGCTTTATCAAATGCATAGTTAAACGTAGACAGCGTTGGTGTGCATACTGAAGCAAGTTCATCGTCACCCACGCCGAGTACCAAGACATCCTTTCCTGGAATGAGTCCAGCTTCCTGAATGGCTCTGATCGCACCGATTGCGATACGGTCAGTTGCGCAGAACAGGCCATCGAGCTTGGCGTGCTCTTTTAGAGACTGTTTAGCCAGTTGGTAACCTGACTCTATGGTGAAGTCGCCACGGGCGTGAAATTGCAGTGTGAGGTCGTTAAATTGAAGCGATTGAGCGAAGCCTTCCGATCTCATCTTATCAACCGCAATATCATCGCCTTGCACGCCGATGAACCCCATATGCTTACAACCTTTTGCTATGAAGCGATTACCCGCTTCAAACCCTACGCGAGTGTCGTCGTGCACAATGCTTGGGATGTTAAACATTGACCCGTCTTGACCTACCAATACCACCGGCACAGCAGAGTTTTGAATGGCTTTGACTAATTTGTTATCGAGGTGGGTCGCGTACAGGATGATGCCTTCAACGCGCTTTTGGTTAAATATCTGAATATATTCAAGTTCTTTATGGTGTGTTTGGTGTGTGCTGGCTAATAAAACATGCTTGCCCGCTTGCTCTAAGACGGCGGTTAAACCATCGACACCTTGAGAGGTGGCGTGGGAAGAAACCCTAGGAACAATCACGCCAACCAGGTTGGTTTTCTGAGACTTTAAGTCTTTAGCGACTTGGTTTGGGAGATAGCCACACTCTTCAACCGCTTTACGCACCTTCACCTTGGTTGCGTCTTTTACGCCATACTCATCGTTGATTACTCTTGAGACCGTCGACTTGGAAACTCCAGCGAGACGAGCGACATCATGAAGACTAGCCATTATTCATTATCCATTTGTATTTTTAGTTTTGGGATTGTTTGCAAACAGAGCATCAAATTTACCTGTTATTAGGAGATTTTAACCCTGTCTTCTTATCCTAGGGAGATAATTTGAAGATCATTCTCACAGTATTGAGCAGTTATCTTTGATCATTTGTTATTTCTAGGCAAAAATTTGTTTTGCAAACGTTCCCGAAAATTCAAAGGCTCAAATGATAATCCAATGGGGTATGTAATGAATTATCCAAAAATAGCAAAAGAGCTGCTTTCTCTATTAGGTGGTAAAAGTAATATCACCGCACTCGCACACTGTGCGACTCGTCTGCGTCTTGCGGTTGCAGACCAAGATAAAATTGATGAACAGGCGGTTGATAACCTAGAAGGGGTTAAGGGCCAGTTTAAAGTAGCAGGTCAATATCAGATCATCTTTGGTTCAGGTATCGTAAACCAAGTTTATGCTGAGTTGGCTAAGCTGACTGAAATGACTGAAATGTCGACCAACGATGTGGCGTCTGCAGGTGCTGATAACCAAAATATCCTGCAACGTGCAGTGAAAGGTCTGTCTGATATCTTTGTACCAATCATTCCGGCGATTGTTGCTGGTGGTTTGTTGATGGGAATCTACAACCTATTGACGGCTCAAGGCTTGTTCATTGATGGCAAATCTTTAATCGACGCTAATCCGGGTTTGACCGACTTAGCAAACATGATCAATACATTTGCTAATGCCCCTTTTGTGTACTTACCTATTTTATTAGCATTTTCAGCCAGTAAGAAGTTTGGTGGTAACCCATACCTTGGCGCGGCTTTGGGTATGTTGATGGTTCACCCAGACTTGCTTAACGGCTGGGGCTTCGGTGGCGCATCGGTTTCGGGCAGCATTCCAGTTTGGAACATTCTAGGTTTCGAAATCGAGAAAGTGGGCTATCAAGGTTCAGTACTGCCCGTTCTTGTTTCTGCGTTTATTCTAGCGAAAGTTGAGCTTGGCCTGCGTAAAGTTATTCCTTCGGTTCTGGATAACTTGCTAACGCCGCTACTGGCTATTTTCGTGACTGGCCTACTGACATTCATGGTTGTGGGGCCATTTACACGTGATATCGGCTTCCTACTGGGTGACGGTCTTAACTGGCTATACAACAGCGCTGGCTTCATTGGTGGTGCGGTGTTTGGTTTGATTTATGCGCCGTTCGTTATTACTGGTATGCACCATAGCTTTATTGCTATTGAAACTCAGCTGCTTGCGGATATCGCAACGACTGGCGGTACGTTCATCTTCCCTATCGCGGCGATGTCTAACGTGTCTCAAGGTGCAGCGGCACTGGCGGTTGGTTTCATGAGTAAAGATAAGAAAATGAAAGGTATCGCGATTCCTTCTGGTGTGACCGGTTTGCTTGGCATTACTGAACCTGCCATGTTCGGTGTGAACTTGAAGCTTCGCTACCCATTCATTGCTGCGGTTTGTGCTGCTGCGGTTTCAAGCGCATTTATCACCATGTTTAATGTGAAAGCACAAGCACTAGGTGCCGCGGGTATTCCTGGCATCATCTCAATATCGCCAGAGAAAATTGGCTACTACGTGGTAGGTATGATTATCGCGTTCGTAACTGCATTTGCGCTGACCGTTGTATTAGGTCTACGTGAGAGCAGCAAGCAAAACATTAAAGCAACAGCTTAACGTTTCTCCCTAGAAGTGAAGCCCCCCTTTTCACTTCATTTCCTAAGCTTTGGGGGGCTAGCTAAGTGATTTGGCTTAGCTAGCCTTTTTATATTTTTACATGACAGCGTGAAGTGTCACCTTGCTTTTGGTTGCTACTGCTTTCGATTGCCACTGCTTTCGGTTGTCATGATTTTCAGTTTTAAGGTAAGAAAGATGAATCAAGTTTGGGTAACTGGAGACGCCGTCGTCGACCTCATTCCGGAGACTGACGCGACATTATTGAAGTGTCCGGGCGGTGCGCCTGCCAATGTCGCGGTAGCGATTTCTCGCCTTTTAGGCAAAAGCGCATTTTTTGGCCGAGTGGGTAACGACCCGTTTGGCACTTTTATGGAAGTGACTCTGCAAAAGGAAGGTGTGAATACCGAGCGTTTGGTGAAGGACCCTGAACAACGCACGTCAACCGTGGTGGTTGATCTTGATGACCAAGGCGAGCGCAGTTTTACGTTTATGGTTAAGCCAAGTGCCGACCAGTTTATGTCTGTTGAAGACATTCCAGAATTTAAGAAAAACGAGTGGCTACACGTCTGCTCAATCTCTTTGGCTAATGAACCAAGCCGAAGCAGCACCTTTGAAGCGATCCGACGTATGAAAGCCGCGGGCGGTTACATCAGCTTCGATCCCAACCTTCGTGATGAAGTGTGGGAAAACCCATCTGAAATTAAGTCTGTGGTCATGAAAGCGGTTGAATTGGCTGATGTGGTTAAATTCTCAGAAGAAGAACTGGATTTCTTAACCAATTCAACGTCGATGGAACAAGGCTTGGCTAACATTGCAGATCTTAACAACACGCTTGTTCTGGTTACGCAGGGCGCGAAAGGCGTTTGGCGAGTATTTGAAAACCAAGGAGTGTTGATTTCAGGTCGCTCAGTGACGCCAGTGGATACCACGGGCGCAGGCGATGCTTTTGTTGGCGGTTTGCTTGCAAAGCTTTCTCAACATGAAGAGTGGAATAATCAACAAGTCGTCGATTCTGCAATCCAGTGGGCGAATGGTTGTGGTGCACTGGCGACCACGCAAAAAGGCGCAATGACTGCACTTCCAACGCAAGAGGATCTAACTCAGTTTATTCAAAAAGACGCTTCAAATACGAATTCCGTAGAGGGGAGTGTATGAGTTTGAACTCGAACTGGACGGTAGAGCAAAGATATCGTCGTATAGAAGAGATTGCACAAAACAGCATTGATGAGATGGTCAATCTTCGCAAACAAGATGCTGGCTATCCGAGTTACCATATTGCGCCTAAATTTGGTCTGCTCAATGATCCGAATGGCCTGTGTTTCTTTAATGGTGAACACCACCTATTCTACCAATGGACGCCAGTTGGTCCAGTCCATGGTATGAAGTACTGGTACCACCTTTCTACCAAAGACTTCGTTCATTTTGAAGACCATGGCATTGGCTTACACCCAGACCAAGATTATGACTCGCATGGTGTTTACTCTGGTGGTGCATTGGTTGAAAACGACAATGCATTGTTGTTCTTTACGGGTAACAAGCGCGATGAAAATTGGCTGCGAGTACCAACTCAATGTTTTGCCAGGATGTCTGCCGATGGCAAAATAGAAAAGCACGGCGTGGTTATCGAAAACGATCACTACACCGAACATTTCCGCGACCCAAAAGTGTGGAAACAGGGCGACGATTATCTGATGGTTGTGGGTGCTCAAACGCCTCAAGAGACTGGCTCAATGGCGCTATATCGCAGCCGAGACCTGATGAATTGGCAGCACAAAGGTCCAATTCAAACTCGTTACAACAACCTTGGCTATATGTGGGAATGCCCAGATTTCTTTGAAATAGACAACCAGTCGGTGATGTTGTTTTCTCCACAAGGTGTGTCTAGCGAAAACCCATACGATTTCAAAAACATCTACTCGGTGGCTTACATTGTCGGTGACCGACTAAATCTAGATTCGGTAGAACTGGAAAACCATCAAGATATTGCACAGCCAGATTATGGCTTCGATTTCTATGCACCACAGACATACTTAGATGATAAAGGCCGCCGCATTCTGATTGCTTGGATCGGTCTGCCTGAGATTGATACACCATCTAATGAGCATCAGTGGGCGGGTATGTTGTCGCTACCACGCGAACTTCACATCCAAGATGGCTATCTGGTTCAGTCTGCTTTACCTGAATTGAAAGCGTTGCAAGGCGAAGCTGTCGTGGTTGAGAGCGTTCTTGTGTTGGATACAACCAGCTTCATGGTTCAGCTTGAAACGGAAACGGACGCGTTTGAGTTAACGCTTGCTAATGCTGCGGGTGATAACATCGTGTTCAGCGCCACAGAATCGGAGTTCATGCTTGATCGCAGTAAGATGTCTCAACTTTATGCGGAAGAGTTTGGCTTTGTGAGAAAAGCACCGAGGTTGAGCTCCAAGCAAACCATCGAGGTTTATGTCGATAAGTCAGTGATCGAAATCTTTATCAATGGCGGTAAGCACACAATGACCAGCCGTTTCTTCATTGATGACTTGAGTTCGTTGTCGATAACTGGTGACGTGAACACCGTTTATCACCCGATGGGCCCAATTAAAGGGTTGGACGACTAAACTCCGTTTATCTCCATCAAGAAAGCCGCTGATCAACAGCGGCTTTAGTTTGGTCTGCGACATCACTATTGTGCTGACTCTTTGAACTTGTCCATTCCCCTGCATCTCAAGTTCATTCAGAGTAAACAACTAACGCTAAGGTCGAATGTTCTTGAAGCTGACTGCCTGCGTGCCATCTCCAATGTCTTCTAACTTAACCACATCACCTTGATAGTAATACGGTTCCATTGGCATCTCGCTGTTAGCTGGTCTCGCGTAATGAAGGATTGCAGGTTTGCCTTCAACCTGTCTGGCATATAAGTAACCAATCAACGCATGCTCAAATTGATGGTAGCCATTGCCCCAATGGAAAGCCTTGGTGCGCTTGGGTTCAAGCCCTACACCACCATACTGATGATCGACCCATACATCATGAAACGTCGGTAGCGTGTATTGCAGAACTTCTTTCATTGAACCATCGACCAGCGATACCGTCATTGCAGCTTGGTCGAGCTCTGCCCATTCCCATGATGAAGCCCAATTTGTGTTTGGTCTGCTTTGCCAGCCTGTAATCTCTTGTCCTTGCCAAGCTTGCTGAAGTTCTTCGCCAAAGTATTGAGATATGCTCACAAACTCTTTTTGATATTGAGCTTGGGCTAAGGTGTGCTTCATCCCTTTGATGCCAAACTCTTTCCATTCAGAGTTATCCAGTGTTTGTCCAGTAAGGTAAGTCATCCAATATGCTTTGATGGTGTGTCCAAAATCGTTGTGATTGGCATTCGGCATCATAGCTGCTTTGCTGTGAATCGCACCGTAGAAGCGTTGTTCATCCTCAGAATGGTAGTGCTCGACCATGGTTTGGGTGAGCCAATTCAGGTCATCGAGCCATTGTGTCTTGATGGGCTCTTGTAGTAGGGGAGCGACTAACAGCATGTAACCATTAATCTGATCAAGTTGCGCGACCAATTCACGTTGTGTGGCTTTACCATCTTCACCATCGGCAAGTACCCACGCTAGGCCGCTGTTGTCTTTAAGTTGATAATTTTCAAAGATAAAAGCTTGTTGGGCGATTAGCGCTTCTTCTACCTTTTTGTCTTGGGTCAGGTAGTAGTACATCGCCAATCCAACTAACGCATACGCTTGATCTTGAGCCGTTCGCTGTTGCCACTCAAGCCCTGCTTTACCGTCTTTGGTGAAGCTGATGAAGCCGCCATTTTGCTCATCTTCTAAGTGTTCAATAAGGTAGTAAGCTCCTTGCTTAGCGAGCGCTAGCGCCTGTTTGTCTCCGGTAAGATGATAAAGCACGCCATAGGCATAGATTTGGCGCGATTTCATACGCGTGAACTCTTTACCAAAGTGTGGCGTGATCCAGCCTCTGTTCAATTCAGGACAAACGTTAGCCACATCAAGCAATGTTCCATCATCACAGCGGAAAGTGGGGAAGTTACCTATTGGTTCTCCTTGCGCGCTAGGCATTAACCAATAAGGTGCCAGCCCTTCTGAAGCATGATTGATCCAGTCTTCTCCAGAGGGAAGGGCGACATTGGCAGATACAGCGAAACTGGTCACACTGAGTAATGCGATGGTTGCTCGTAACATGATGTTTATCTTAATGATTTGAATTTAGTTGAATATAAACAATCAGGTCTGCACATTGTGATTCGGCGATCACAATCGATCAAATTAAAGCACTTTAGAGGGGATGGTTCGCAAGCCATTGAGTTAATCGAATCTCATCTATCATTATCCATAATTCGAATAATTAGTAATGACTATAAGTCATTGGATGAATTTTGGTCGCATTCGTATACTTGGTTCAAACAAAGGATGTTTTTTAAACAATTGAATGTTTCACCTTTACGAAGAGATATGCTCAACATGAAAAAACTTCTATTAGCTTCGCTACTTACAATCAGCACAATGCCTGTCTATTCTCAATCGTTTGATGATACCGACGACATCCTTAATCGCGCATCGCAGATTGAAAACCTTGAATACAAAATGATGGTACAACGTGCGACTCAAACGGCGATTCACTATATGCCTGCCGTTACTCAGATTGATTTTTTGAAAGCAACCCGTCGTGATTTGAATGGCGACTACAATGATGTGGTTTACGTGAATGAACCTTTCGGATCAGAAAAGGGGTTCCTCACTGCCAATGACACCACAGCTTATGCGTGGGCAACCACAACCTCTAAAAATGGCCCCGTCGTTATTGAAGTGCCAGCAGCAACAGACAAAGTGAATTACTTTGGTTCGGTTGTGAACCAGTGGGAAGTGCCGATCACGGATGTTGGCTATAAAGGCGCTGATGAAGGTGAAGGAGGTAAGTATCTCTTCTTACCGCCAGATTACAACAACGAGTTTGGTTCGAAGCAAGCGCTAGAAAGCCAAGGTTATCTAGTATTTGAAACCGACACTTATTTGTATGGCTTTTCGTTCAGACCATCGTTAACCAATGGTGCGACAGATTTAGATGCGGGTAACTACGCGAAGAAAATCAAAATCTACAATCTTGTTGATGCTGAAAACCCACCAAAAACGGATTATTTAGATGCAACGGAAGTCGCGTATGACAGTCTTCCGTATTACAACGAGACGTTCTTTCAAGACATCAATGACGTTATCCAAGAGAACCCGGTCAGAGATCAAGACAAGGCGATGGCGTCATTACTAAAAGACCTTGGTATCGAAAAAGGTAAAAAATTCGACCCAACAGATGAGCAGAAAAAAGCGATACGTGAAGGTGTACTGATGGCTTATGCGCACATGCAGTCGAAATTCGTAAAACCTGATCAGACGGTGAGTGCGTTATGGAAAGATGAAAATGGCAAGCCTCTATCACAATGGTCTTTCTGGAATTTTGGCCCTCAAGCTCAGCTTGGCTTTCCCTTTGTAGATGAAGATGAGGTGTTAGTCGATAAGCGTGCAGCGTCGTACTTCTACGTCACTTACTTGCCGAAACAGCTCGGTGGTTCAACCTTTTATCTAACGGGCTTGCGTGATTCAAAAGGTGAGATGTTAGATGGCAAAGCGACATACAAGCTTAATGTGCCAGCGGATACGCCAGTCGAAGATTTCTGGTCAGCCATTGTTTACAACATGGAAACCAAGAACTTCGTGAAAGGTGTCGACCGAGTCGGGCTCTCTTCTCGAAATGCAGACACGATGAAAAAGAATCCTGATGGTTCTTACGATTTGTACTTCGGCCCAGAAGCACCAAAAGGACAAGAGGAAAATTGGGTACCTACCGGTGGTGAAGATTACTTCTTACTGTTCCGACTTTACCGTCCAACATCGAAGACGTTCTTTAAAAACTGGATGCTAGAAGACATGGAAAAAATCAGTGGCTAACCAGCAATAAACGCTAACCCGTTTCTGGAAATAAATAGCCTAGAGCATGACACCCAAGCCAAGAATATCAATTGGTGCGGCCTAGGCTATATGAATCACTTTAGACAAGAGAAACTATTATGAAAAAATCGATTATTGCTACGTTGCTGATTACTCTAGGTTGTTCATCTTTCGCATTTGCGGAGCCTAAATTTAGTGCACAAGTGCCAGAGAGCATCATCACGCCAAATAAGGTTGAGTCTAACTATCTAGGTGAACTGAATTATACCGATGGCGCACCGACAGCCGAAACACACACCAAAGTGCAAGATTTCGTTCAGGTATCCAATGCCGTTCGTGTTTTTCTATCCGGTATCCCTGTTGCTTCAATACAAGGATTATTATTGGGACATGAAAGCATCGGTATGAAGCCGAATCAAACCATCGCAATTTCTGAAGATAATCTAGACGCGAATAGCCTTTGGCTAACAGCGAATACGACCACACCGTATATCACATCAGAAATTGATGTAAGAAATGGCCCTGTCATTCTGGATATTCCCACTCCAGTGCTTGGCTTGCTTGACAATGCTGCATTTAAATATGTAGATAGAATTGGCGTGACTCACCCAGACAACGTCGCTAAATCAGGTAAGTACTTCGTTCGCCATTCTTCGTGGAAAGGTGAAGTACCAGAGGGGTACATTGAGATTGTCAGTGAAGGTTATCAGCACTGGTTATTACTGCGCCTTGTAAGCTCTCCAGAAGAGATGCAAGAAAGTATCGAAACACTAAAAGCGACAACAAAACTTTATCCGTATGGAGAAAAGGATAAGACAGAGTTCGTGAATATTTCAGGTGTCGACTACAACACCATCCACGCTATGGACGCGACGTTTTACGATGAGGTAAATGCGCTAATTCAGTACGAACCTACTGCTATTTTTGATGCTGAATGGTTGTCGCTAGCCAAAGATATTGGGATAGAAAAAGGTCAGGAGTTTGCTCCTAATAAACGCATGCAGAAAATACTGTCGGAAGCGGCAAAAATAGCAACGGCTGAAGCGCGCTCTACCTATTTTCATCCTAAGGAAGAAATGTTCCGCTACGATGATCGACAATGGTTTACTCCGTTAGTCTCAGGCCATGAATTTAAAGACGAGAATGGTGTGATTGACTCGGATATGCGAGCCACCTTCCACTTCATGGCGACGGGGATTACCCCTGATATGGTGACAAAAACCGTAGGCAAAGGCTCGGATTACCTATTGGCGACACGTGATGTGAACAAAGAAGTATTGGATGGTAGTCAACATTACACGGTGACATTGCCGCCGAATGCGCCAGTAGAGAAGTTTTGGTCATTTATGATCTACGATAACCAGACGCGTTCTATGTTAGAAACGGATCAAAAGTCTGCGGGTATTGATGGTTTGAGTGACGGTATTCAGAAAAATGCCGATGGTTCTATCACCATCCACTTTGCTCCCAATGCACCCAAAGGAATGGAAAATAACTGGGTTCAAACGACGGACGGTAAGGGCTTTAATATCATTTTCCGTATGTATTCACCGACTGAAAAATGGTTTGATAATTCATGGAAGCCAAGTGACTTTATCAAAGTAAACAAGTGATTCTACCAAAGTAGAACAGAAAGCTAATCAATATGGGGTACCCCTTTAACTGGGGGTATCTTTTCATGTTATGGTTATTTCGTTCTAAACAATGTCATTGTTCAATCTAGCTAGAGGGTTTATGCAAAAAGATATTTCATATCAGTTGAATCGAGTCGACTTAAATCTGCTGGTGGCCTTTGATACGTTGCTTAAGGAACGTAATGTCACCAATGCTGCTAAGGCATTGTTTGTTTCGCAGTCAGCCATGAGTCGGAGCTTAAAACGGTTGAGAGAAACGTTCGATGACCCTCTCTTTATTCGAACATCGACAGGGCTGACACCGACAGCAAAATCCTTAGAGTTAGGCAAAGAACTGCAACACATTCTTCCGCAGTTGAGTGCGTTGTTTCAGCATAATCAATTTGATCCTCGAGAATGCAATGATACCTTTTCGATCTCCTTGCCTACTTTTCTGGGCAGCACCATTCTTCCTAATTTGGTTTTGGGGCTATTTGATGAAGCTCCGGATGTGAATTTGATAGAAATGGCCGCGAAAAGTAATCCTTATGATTTGCTCGATAAAGGGAAGTTAGATTTTGCGATTCATTATTCGAGTTCGCTAGATCAAAAATACCAAGCGACAAAGTTAGGAACCATTTACCCCAAACTGTTTGTTCGGAGAGACCATCCTCTAGTGGGGAGAAACGCTACGTTAGATGAAATCATGCGATACCCAGTGCTCGCGATGAATGTAGAAGAAGACCACAAACAAGCATTTAATACGCCTCTTCAGCAAATATTGTTAGAGCTTGAAAGCGATAAACGTCCAAAACTTAGAAGCACTCAAACTCATGTGCTTATGGAGATTGCGTCTCGTTCTGATGCGGTGATTTTTGGTATGAACGCGCTGAGTTCACTAGCGGATTTCGACCGTAGGTTTGTGGACATTTACGACTTTGTAGACAGTAAACAATATCACGTAGATCTCTATTTATTGCAGCATCAACGTACATTTACATCCGCTTCGCATCAGTGGATAGCGTCTAGATTTTGTGAATTGTTGAATAACATACTCTGAACATAAATTATAAGTAGCTTCTTTGTGTTACTTTAATCAATAAAAAATTATCGAAAAACGATAATTTTTTATTGATCAGCATTTGTTTTGATCTTAGTATCCTCCTGTCAATTCAACAGGAATATAAGTATGTCTAACATCCAAAAACAAAGCCGACGTGTACGTATGCTATTGCAATCCCTTTTTGTACTTACCCCTATTATGGTGTGCTACTTCTGGCTAACAATTGAGACTCCCTACGACTTTATTAGTGCGACGGGCATTTTTTACCTTACCTACGATATAGGGTATTTCACGATGTTGCCGCTGACTATGACAACAAGAATCGTTGCTGCGTTCACAAGCTTAGCGATGTCGAGCATCCTTATGTATGCACTAATGGTTTTGATACGTCTGTTTCGTAACTATGAGCGAGGTGAAATCTTCTCTTTAGAAAACGCAATGTCCTACCAGAAGCTCGGATATAGCTTGTTCTATTGGGTATTAGGTTCAATTATCTATGGTTCATTGATGTCAGTTATTTTGTCGTTCAATAATCCACCAGGTGAACGTATCTTTGAGATTAGTTTTGTTGGTATGGACTTTTTAACACTGATATTAGGTATAATTATTTTGATCATCTCATGGGTGATGAAAGAAGGTTATATTCTGGCTGACGAACATAGCCAAACCATTTAAAGGACTTGTCATGACTATCCGCATTAATTTAGACATTATGATGGCCAAACGAAAAATGCGATTGAAGACACTGGCAAAAGAAGTTGGGATTACCGAAGCCAACTTATCAGTATTAAAAAATGGCAAAGCCAAAGCGGTAAGGCTATCGACACTCGATAAGCTGTGTGAAGTTTTAGAGTGCCAACCAGGTGATATTTTGGAATTTGAACCGAATGATCATCAAGACAGTGTTACTGAAGAATAGCCACTAAGGACATCTTTTTTAACCAGTTAACCGTTTAATCATCTGGTAATGAGTGAGTCTCGATATCGTATCGAGACTCTTTTAAATCTACCTATACAGGCTCTCCCGCCTCGTCTTCTTCTACCACATCGCTTTCTAAACTCGCCTCGGCTAGCCATTTTTGTATTGATGGGCTGTTGAGCACGCGTTGTTGATACTGCTTGGCTTTTTCTGATAGCTGGATGCCATAGGTTTCTACGCGTAGCGCCACAGGTGCAAACATCGCATCGGCAATCGACCATTCACCGAACAACCATCCCTCTGGGTATTGTTCCATTTGTGCAGACCATATTGCGTCGATGCGAGCGATGTCTTTCAATGCACCATCACTCAACGTGAGCTTTCTTTTGGCTCGGCAATTCATTGGTAACTCATTTCTGATGTTGAAAAAACCAGAGTGCATTTCTGCCGAGATTGCACGGGCGAGAGCGCGTTCTGCGACGGAAGTTGGCCATGCCGCACCATTCAAATAGGCATCATTAACGTATTCGAGAATTGCGAGTGAATCCCACACCGCGACGTCGCCATCAACTAGGGTCGGGACTTTGGCTGTAGGTGTCACTTTCGCTAACGTGTCGTAAAAATCTGAGGTGAACAGCTTGAGCTTAATAATGTCTGCGTCGAGGTTGTAATGGTCGAATATGAGCCATGCGCGAAGTGACCAAGTTGAGTAGTTTTGGTTTGCGATATAAAGCTGCATAGGTGCTTCCTTACGTTTGGTGGGTATGCATTTGAGCTTAAGGGATTGTATTACGGCGCACTAACGGATAATTTTGATGCAATACATTAATAAAAACGATGGGTGGTGATTTCAATATGGATATTGATGCGTTGCGAGGCTTTCTTGCGTTTGTGGAGACCAGTAGTTTTACACGTGCTGCAAAGCAGATTAATCGCACCCAATCGGCCTTTAGCGCTCAGATGCGTAAGTTAGAGGAAGAACTTAACGTTACTCTGTTTCAAAAGGAAGGACGCAACCTAGTATTGACTGAGGCGGGCTTGGCATTACGTTCTCATGCGGAGCAGCTAGTCGCACTCCACAATACAGCGTTGAAACAAGTAAAACGTTATGAGGACAAACAGCCACTGAGATTAGGTTGCCCTGAAGACTATAACGACAGCATCTTGCCGAAAGTGATTAAGCTGTTGCAGAACGCTGAACCTACGTGCTCCATTCAAGTCTTTAGCTTGCCGAGCATTACGCTTAGAGAGTGGCTTGATGATGGCAGGCTTGATGCTGCGATCGTGACCCGCGCTCCCGATAGCGAAGAAGGGTATTGGCTAACCAATGATGTGGGCGTTTGGATAAGCAGCCCTGATTTTGTGTTTGATGATTCTAAACCTGTCCCACTCGCCCTGTTCCAGACGGATTGTAAATACCATGCTGCGGCAGTGAATGGTTTAACCAAACAAGACACGCCATATCAGCTTTTGGCGTGCAGTAATACGGCTTCAGCGCAGCGTGCAATTGTCAAAGCTGGGTTGGCAATTGGTGCGATGGGCAAGCTCAGTGTGACTCCAGATTTAAAAGTTCTTCAAGATATGCCGCCGTTGCCCTCTGTCGATATTGTGCTGATCTTAGCGAGCAAGCATCATCCAGTATTGGATAAAGAAGTGCTTAATCAGCTTGTTGAGTTGGACTCTGATTAGGCTTCTTCTTCGATGGCCTGACATGGCGAGCCAAGATACGACTTCGTTCTTGTTTTACCTCGGTCAGTTTGCGCCACGACCATAAACGCACCCGCGCTTCTTTGGCGCTAGTATCGAGATCGACGACTGGGTTGAGGTAAGGTGAATCTGGTTTAAGCTCATGCATCATCACCTCCATGGGAGTCATCTTCCAAGGCTCAAAAAGAAGTGGGGTGGGTATGTCTGAAAGTTCTGGCACCCATTTACGGATGAAGTCTCCATCAGAGTCGTGCTCTTGGGCTTGCTTGGTTGGGTTGTAAATTCGGATGGTGTTGATGCCGGTTACTCCAGCTTGCATTTGAAACTGTGGGTAATGAATGCCGGGTTCAAAATCGAGGAACAGCTGCGCTAAATGAGTGACACCATCACGCCAGTCCATGTTCATATGGTGAGTGAGAAAGCTCACCAACATAGAGCGCATACGAAAATTAATATAACCCGTGTGATGCAAGCAGCGCATACAAGCGTCGACCAATGGCACGCCAGTCATCCCCGCCTTCCATGCCTGTAAACGTGTTGGATCTTTTACCGTCTCATTCTGCAATAACGTCTCGTAGGCGTGATTGATACAGCGATATTCCATCGCGCATTCCGATTCAAACTTCTGCATGAAATGACAGTGCCAATGAAGCCTTGAAGAAAGGGCAATTAGGCTGCGACGAAATCCCGCGACTTGCCAGTGTCCCAACAGGTGTTGATAAACTTCACGCAGCGATATATTGCCCCAAGCCAAATATGGGGATAAACGTGTACAGGCATGTCGCGAGGCTTCTGGGCTTGAGATGCTGCGGTAGTAATCTCGACCACGGCGCTCAAAGAAGTCGTGTAACGTTGCCCATGCCAGTGCACTTCCGCCCGTTTGTATGCCGTTAATTTTGGTTAACCATGCTTGTGGAGGTTCCATAGCGAGTTCAAGCTCTTCAGCATCAAGGGTATGCAGTGACTCTGTAGTTAACTGACTCTCTTCTATGGGAGCACGCATCACACTGTTCCAATGCTTGTCCCAACCGATTCTGTCTTTCGACCCTCTCACGACAGCGCCCTGTGCAAACTCTTGCCACTGGATGTTGTGCTCTTGAAACCAGTCAGATATTTGCTTGTCACGCTCAAAGGTGCAATTTAATCCTATCTCCTGATGAGAGAAGACGTTTCTGATGTGGTAACGAGATTGGATCGCTTCGAAGCAGTCCATAGCACTGCCATGGAGTATTGAAACCTCATGTCCATGCTTTTTTAATGACTGGTTCATGCATTGCAGCGACTGCCAAACAAACCGCCAATGTCGCTCAGAATAGTGTGCATTGTTTAAAAGCATAGGTTCGAGAATGTAGAGCAATACGGTCGGGTTTTTATCTGATAAAGCGTGTTGTAAAGGTGCGTGGTCGGTGAGCCTTAAATCGCGCTTTAGCCACACTATGTTGATTGTTTGCATTTGAGCCCTCATTCGTTTTGATGCATTACGACTCAGAGGGCCAAATGTCTCACTGGAAGTGAATTTTATTTATTGATAACGAAAGGGCTGGCCAAGATCGCCAGTGGCTTTACTGAAGGATCCCCAAGCTTTTCAATTTTCGATAAATCGTATTACGGCTGATGCCAAGTATCCGTGAAGTCTTGCTGATGTTGCCTTGGTTGGCTTGATAGGTTTGCAGCAAGGTTTCTTCAACGGTACTTCTTAAATCAGCATTTGGCTTACCTTCGATGATACGAGAAGCAGTAATCTGATGATGACTATCTTGAGCTAAAGAGGTGAGGTGTTGAGCAAGATGGCTCGGTACATGTTCTAGCGTGAGTTGTGGTTCATCACTTGCCAATAGAGCAGCAACCTTAAGTAAATTATCTAATTCACGGATGTTGCCCGGCCAAGAGTAGGCGCACAGCAAACTCATCAAATGTGGGCAGATTGTCTGCTCATCTTCAGCGTATTTACGGTGAATGTGTTCGATTAAGGCATGCTTATCTTGTCGGTGTTGCAGGCTTGGCAAGGTAAAGGCCAAACCGTTCAGACGATAGTATAAATCTTGTCTGAACTCGCCAGTTGCGACTAGCTGCTCTAAGTTTTTATGTGTGGCAGCGATGATCTGACAATCGACTTGGTAGCTTTGGTTCGACCCCACAGGCACCACGGATTTGTCTTGCAGAACGTGCAGCAGTCGACACTGAGCTTCCAATGGCATGTCGGCAATCTCATCTAGAAACAGAATTCCCTTATCCGCTTGGCGGATCTTACCTTGGAAACCTTTGTGGCTTGCGCCCGTAAAAGCCCCCGGCGCATAACCGAATAGTTCAGATTCAATAAGGTCTTTAGGCAGCGCACCGCAATTCACTGCCACTAAAGGAGATGATTTACGTTGGCTCTGCTTGTGTAACGCCTTAACAAACTCGCCTTTTCCAACGCCCGTTTCTCCTAAGATCAACAAGCTGATCCCTTTGTCTATTACCTTGTTGGCTTGCTGCCAAGCGTGTTCAATTTGTTGTTCACCGTGATGTAAATCGCACGATGCTGAGAGTGAACGCGTACGTTTGGTAGTCGTTCGCTTGAGGTGCTGTTTTTCAAATACAAAGGGTGTATCTAATGAGGTTCGGTTGAACAGAGTGTCGATGCACTCGCCGACGATCGAGGTTTGATCCAGCAGTTGAGAGGCGACCTGATTGTGCGCTACTACTTCACCAGCTTCATTGGCTATCACAATCCCTTGCCAACCACTATGCAATAACGACTTCTCACACGCGAGATCAATGCGAGTGGTGCCTTGTGGGATATGGCTCAATAACTGATTTTCAATAAGCTGAACCATGTTTTGAACGAGTAGCTGCACTGAACTGTCGTGTTGTTGTTGCTCGCTAGTGATGTCCAATACGCCAACCATTTGCCCTTGATGGTCAAACACCGGGCTTGCTGAACAACTGATAAACCGATGCTGGTGGATAAAGTGTTGCTCACCAATGATGGTCACGGGTTTGGCTTCCACAATCGCTGTGCCAATGGCGTTGGTGCCCTTGAGTTGTTCCTGCCAACACGCTCCAGAACTGATCGCAATCGAAGTCAGCTTTTCCTTAAACCGCTCTTGTCCCCAACTAGCTAGAATCACCCCTTCAATATCGGTCAAGATTAAACGACTGTCGGTGCGTGCAAACATTTGGTTAAACAGAGGCAGCGCATTGCGTTCGACGATTTGAATCAAGCTCGATGATTGATGACGTCGCTGCTTAAGAATCGACTGTGGCAGGCGAATATCTTCGGGAAGACGTCTCTGTTTAAGCCCCGCTTCTGTGCTGCGGTGCCAAGAGGACGAAAGCCAATCCTTGTTGAAGGTGCATGACTGTTCCATGTCGTAACAGTGAGAGTGTACCAAATTGGAACAGTTGAACACTGGAGTGCTTTCCATACGGCCGTTCAATGCCAACTCACTTTGGGTTGTAAATGTTTGGTAATCATAGTTTTACAATTTATTAACAACAAGTTTTGAGGTTGTGGCGTGTGATTTGCGTTGTTCTTGTTGTGAAGAAAACACGAAGTATCAGTGTTTTAAACAGAAAGCATAAACATGGGCGTCTTGTCATGAGTTCTTTTCTCAAGAGAAGTCGCCATAAAAATAAGACAGCTCTCGCTCAATAACGAACAACAAATCAAAGAAGGATCTAACTATGATTTACGCACAGCCGGGTAGTGACAACGCAGTAGTGAACTTTAAAGCCCAATACGACAATTTTATTGGTGGAGAGTGGGTGAAGCCTGTCAGCGGCGAGTATTTTGATAATACGTCTCCCGTGAATGGTCAGGTGTATTGCCAAGTCGCGCGCTCAACCGAGGCGGACATTAGCTTAGCGCTCGATGCGGCGCATGCCGCTCGTGCGAGTTGGGCTGCGACCAGTGTGACAGAACGCTCGAACATCCTACTTAAAATTGCTGATCGTATTGAAGCTAATCTAGAAGAAATCGCAGTCGCTGAAACATGGGAAAACGGCAAGCCTGTGCGTGAAACGTTAGCGGCAGACATTCCGTTGGTTGTCGATCACTTCCGTTACTTTGCGGGGTGTATTCGAGCGCAAGAAGGCAGCGCTGCAGAGTTAGATTCAAACACGGCAAGCTACCACTTCCCTGAACCAATTGGTGTGGTAGGGCAGATCATTCCTTGGAACTTCCCGATTTTAATGGCGGCTTGGAAATTGGCACCTGCGCTAGCTGCGGGCTGTTGTGTAGTGATGAAACCTGCCGAGCAAACACCAACGTCAATTTTGGTGATGATGGAGAAGATCGCTGATCTTCTGCCTGCAGGTGTGGTCAACATCGTGAATGGTTTTGGTAGTGAAGCGGGTCAAGCGTTAGCAACCAGTGATCGTTTGGCTAAGTTGGCGTTTACTGGCTCAACAGAGGTTGGACATCATATTTTAAAATGTGCGGCTGAAAGCTTGATTCCATCAACCGTTGAATTGGGCGGTAAGTCTCCAAACATTTACTTCCCAGACATTTTTGATCATGAAGATGAGTACCTAGACAAGTGCGTCGAAGGTATGTTGCTCGCGTTCTTCAACCAAGGTGAAGTGTGTACCTGTCCATCGCGTGTGTTGATCCACGAATCGGTTTACGACAAGTTCATCACCAAAGTCATCGAGCGTGCACAAACCATCAAGCAAGGTAACCCGTTAGATACTGACACTCAGGTTGGCGCACAAGCATCTCAAGAGCAGTTTGATAAGATTCTGAGCTACCTAGAGATTGGCCGCCAAGAAGGCGCAAAAGTGCTAACTGGTGGGGAAATCGCTCAACAACCGGATGATCTCGGTAATGGTTATTACATTCAACCGACCATGCTCGAAGGCAATAACAAGATGCGTGTTTTCCAAGAAGAGATCTTTGGCCCTGTTATAGCGGTAACGACATTTAAAGATGAAGCGGAAGCGTTGGAGATTGCCAACGATACCGAATATGGCTTGGGTGCTGGCGTTTGGACGCGTGATGCAAATCTAGCGTATCGCATGGGTCGTAATATTGAAGCGGGGCGTATTTGGGTGAACTGTTACCACGCTTACCCAGCACACGCGGCGTTTGGTGGTTACAAGAAATCAGGCATCGGTCGTGAAACACACAAGATGATGCTTGATCACTACCAAAACACGAAGAACCTGCTGATCAGCTACGATACGAATCCGTTAGGTTTTTTCTAAACTAGGCTTCTCTAAAATAGACATGTTCTAAAGATAGCTTTCTGAATTAGAGAAAATTAACAACGCAGTCGGCTTAAGAAAAACAACAAGTAAAAGCAAAACGCCCAATTCATGTGAGTTGGGCGTTTTTATGTTTGAGGGTTCTAGCTTTTCGAAAAGAAGATCTCTGGCTTGTGGGTTGGGCCGTAGTTACCTTCTAGTTGGGTTAGCTCTAATCCTTGTTTGCCAATCAAAGAACCCACCATCTGGCGGTTGAACGGGTAGTTTTCAGCATTGTTGATGAACTCTTTTACATCGACCCATTTTGCTTCTGCAATTTCATCGGTATCTTGAATTGCGATCTCTTGAGTTTGAGCGGTAAGGTGACATACAAAGTAGAGGTTCGATTTACCGAACTGATATGGGTGCCTTGTCGCCATGCCAACCACAGACACGAATGTTGCCTCTATGCCTGTCTCTTCTAATGTTTCTCGAACTACAGACTCTTCGATACCCTCGCCAAGCTCAATGTGGCCGCCAGGTAATTTGTAGCCTGTCATACCATGCTCTTTGATCATCAGCACTTGGTTGTGTTCATTGGTAATCAACGCGCCAGCACCCAATGTGTGGGTCGGGATGAAAGGCACAAACTCGACGATTTCGGATTTGTGGATCAGCGTCATCTCGTCTTCTAGACAGTTGTGGAAGACAAAGCCAAGTTCGGTCGCTACCGGAATGAGGTGTGAGAGCGAAATCGGCAAGCTAATCCAAATAATGCCTTTGTTATTCTGCTTTGAAAATTCGGTGATCTCGCTTAGTTCGGCGTTGAATGAATCAGCATCTTGGGGCGCGGTTACTGGGTCAATGATGATGCCGTTAAATTTGTCGAGCGTAAATTCCACGGGTGATCCTTTATTGTTTTTGATTTATGGGGAGTCGAGCATAGGTGGAGCTTATAACATCTACAGAGCTTATGACACCTACATGGCTTGTGAGATCTTCTTTGCTTGTAAAGCGGGGGGAATAGAAACAAAAACTGCGCTTGGAAACCAAAGCGCAGTTTTAAAGTAGGGTCTATTGGGATTCGACTCTAACGAATATAGTTTGCATTAATACTCACGTACCAGTGCTGAAGCTTGCCGTCCGATTTTTTGATCCACAAATCGTTAGTGTAGCTCTCGATCTTGCCGTTAACCGTTAGGTTGAATGTGTTCTCATCGAACTCACCAAGTTTTACGAACTGGTCTGTCGTAATCAGAAACGGATCCATGTCATCCACGCCAACCACATCTGAAATCACATAGTAGTGATAAGTGAGCGGCTTGCTCGCATCATTTGGGTTGCTGCGATACGCCACAAGCTTGAACGGTTCTGTTAATGGAACATCAAGCGTTTGCTTGTCCATGGTGGCTGGAATCGGGATAAACAGCCAAGCGGTAAACAGACCGCTCAGTAAAACCATCAGGAAGAAAAGAGTCTTAATTGCTTTCATAGCAACCTTCAAAATAGGTGATGTTGAAGGTGCCATGGTAACAGGTTTGATTTGTCGATTGTAAGAGTATGAATAAGTGAAGTCGGCACCACTCTGTTAGGAAGTTTGAACAAGTTGACGCACTGTTCATAATTTACGTTTCAGACGCTTTCTATCAAAAAGCGTCTGGATATATTAGTGAGCGTGGCCTTGTGATAGGTTGATCAACATGACGCCTGCGGCAACAAGCCCCATGCCAATCCAAACTTTTGTGTCCAGATGTTGGCTGTAAACGAAGGTCGATATTAAGCTCACTGTCAAAATAGCTAATCCTGCCCATAGAGAGTGCACCACACCAACTGGCATACCCTTCATCGCTTGGCTCAAAAATAGAAACGCTGCCAAATGCCCTGAGATAACCAGTAAAGCTGGTACTGGCTTAGACAAACTAAACCCGTCAGTGGCTTTAAGTGCAACGTGAGAAAGTGCTTCAGCCATTACGCCCATCATCAAGAAAAACCAGCTCATATGCGTACCTTTGTCGTTATGTTATTTGTGTTGATATAGGGAGGAGTTTAAAAGTGCTAATCGTTGTTTAAGGTTGCTGAAGCTAAACAGCAGGCATAAAAAAGCCCACACCTCACGCTTTTGCAAGGTGTGGGCTAAATAGGTGTCTCTACTTGTTTAGGTAAGCAGCGTGGAACTCAATGTGCTCATCAATGAAGCTAGAGATGAAGTAGTAGCTATGGTCGTAACCTGGCTGCATACGTAGCTCTAAATCGGCATTGGTTGTCTTCGCTGCTTCGACCAATTGCTCAGGTTTAAGCTGCTCAATTAGGAAGTTGTCTGCTTCGCCTTGGTCTACCAACATTGGCAGTTTAGTGCCTTTCGTTTTTAGAAGCTCAGAGGCGTCGTACTGTTTCCATTCTTCAATATCTAAGCCTAGATATTGGTTGAAGGCTTTTTGTCCCCAAGGGCATTGCATTGGGTTACTAATAGGGCTGAATGCTGAGATAGAACGGTAGCTATCTTCATTTTTGATGCCAATCGTTAGGGCTCCGTGTCCGCCCATACTGTGACCAGAAATTGATTTTACAGATGTCACAGGGAAGAAAGATTCAATCAGCGCTGGAAGCTCTGTTACCACGTAATCGTACATGTGGTAATGGCTGTCCCATGGTGCTTGAGTGGCATTCACGTAGAAGCCTGCGCCTTGGCCTAAATCGTAGTTTTCATCGTCGGCAACGCCTTCGCCACGTGGGCTAGTGTCTGGGGCAACAATGGCAATGCCTTGCTCAGCCGCGGCTTTGAATGCGCCGGCTTTTTGCATGAAGTTTTCATCGGTACAGGTTAAGCCTGATAACCAATACAAAACAGGAACTGGGTTTTCTTTGCTTGCGTTAGGTGGCAAGAAAATCGCAAAACGCATATTGCAGTCAAGCGTTGCAGAAAAGTGGGTGTATTGTTTGTGCCAACCTCCAGCAACCTTTGCTTGGCTAATGTTTTCGATTGTCATCTATAGTGCTCCGTTAGGTTGATGGTTTGGGAGTAAGTTTGTCTATGTCACTTAAAGTTTCACCACCCACCGGGCAGGAGGTGGTGAAGACAGTTTCGCTCTGATGTTTAAGTCAGAACTGTGGCCTCGACACCTAAGTATCGAGACCAAGGAGAATTATCTATCCATGTGTAGAACAGTACGGATAGATTCACCTTTGTGCATTAGGTCGAATGCGTCGTTTACTTCATCAAGGCTCATTGTGTGAGTAATGAACTCTTGAAGACCAAACTCACCCGCCATGTAACGGTTTACGATTTCTGGAAGCTCAGAGCGGCCTTTAACACCACCGAAAGCAGAACCACGCCATACACGACCAGTCACTAGTTGGAATGGACGAGTTGCGATCTCTTGACCTGCACCTGCAACACCGATGATTACTGATTCGCCCCAACCTTTGTGACAGCACTCAAGAGCTTGACGCATCACGTTTACGTTACCGATACACTCGAAAGAGTACTCAACACCACCGTCTGTCATCTCAACGATAACGTCTTGGATTGGCTTGTCGAAGTTCATTGGGTTGATGCAGTCTGTCGCGCCAAGCTGTTTAGCTAGCTCGAATTTGCTCTCGTTGATATCAACACCGATGATGCGGTCAGCACCAGCCATGCGAGCACCAATGATTGCAGAAAGACCGATACCGCCTAGGCCGAATACAGCAACGTTGTCGCCTTTTTCAACTTTAGCTGTGTTCAGTACAGCGCCCATACCTGTAGTTACACCACAACCTAGAAGACAAACTTCTTCAAGCGGTGCTTCTTTGCTTACTTTCGCTAGTGAGATTTCTGGAAGTACTGTGTACTCAGAGAAAGTAGAACAACCCATGTAGTGGAAGATTGTCTCACCATTGATAGAGAAGCGGCTTGTACCGTCTGGCATTAGGCCTTTACCTTGCGTTTCACGAACCGCTTGGCATAGGTTAGTTTTACCAGATTTACAGAATTTACATTCGCCACATTCTGCTGTGTAAAGTGGGATAACGTGGTCGCCAACTTCAACACTGGTAACGCCTTCGCCGATCATCTCAACGATACCGCCACCTTCGTGACCAAGAATAGAAGGGAAGATACCTTCTGGATCGTCACCTGATAGTGTGAATGCGTCAGTGTGACAAACACCGGTCGCTACGATACGAACAAGAACTTCACCTGCTTTTGGCAGTTCAACGTCAACAGTTTCACGTTTTAGAGGCTCACCCGCTTTCCAAGCGACCATTGCTTTAGATTGGATATGAGTTTGACCAGGTTTGATTTCGATAGTCATTGGATGCTTCCTATTTATGTCATTACAGCGGACTTTTTGATTCTCAATATGCTCAACGTATTAAGCGTAGTTGAGCAAGTTTGTTTCCGCTCTCTCGTTTTGTTGGAGCTAGTATAGATACGACTCTTGGTTTTGATAATCCCCCGAAATGGAAAATGATTATTACATATATGTAATAGTTGGCTTTGAAAGTCTGCACGGCTTAGTAGTCGTAAACCTTGGCACTAATAAGCCACTTTTAGGAAAGGGGTGTCACTCTTGAACCGCTTGGATGCATTGCTATCATTGATGTTCGATCTATCGATGTGTGATGGTTTGTATACTTATATCTGATTTGTATGATTAAATCATTGATGGTTGTGATGTTGTCTAACTAATTGAATTTTAAGGATTGAAGCAAGGTCGCATAAGTACTCTGCATGCGACGTTTTGTAAGATATCAGAAACAATAATGTCATTTTTCTCACCTAATCTCCTCGCCAAATTTTGAGTTCTAACTTTTTGGGAAGAGAAAATGAAAAAGAGTACATTGACCGTACTGTCAGGCTTGATAGCAGCCACGCTGGTTGGTTGTAATTCAAGTTCACCAAGTGACGACAACGGCAATCTAGAGAGCGCAGTACAAGTTGCGTTCATGCCAGATATCCATTTCCATGACGTTTACGGTACATTTGAAGATGGTTCGTTCGCAGGGCTCTACAACTCGGATAGTGGCAAGTACGCGACAATCCGAACGATGGAGTCTCAAATGAACTCCACCCGTCTATTCAATGAAAACTACTTTGCGATGATCGCAGCATTGGATGATGTGGTTGATCGGGGAGTTAAATACGTTGCCTTGCCCGGTGACTTCAGTGACGACGGTCAGCCGATTCATATGCGTGGCTTAGTTAGCATTTTTGATCACTATCGTGATACGTACGGCCTTGAGTTTTTTGCAGCGCCGGGTAACCACGATCCAGTGCGTCCATTTACAATCCCAGCAGGTAAATCTGATTACTTAGGAGAAGGTGGCAAGAACCAACGTATCTACAGCCGTGGTAAGGAAGAGTGTGTTGGTTATGATGATGAGTGGACGACTATTCCCGGTGAAGGCGACAACCTAGCTACCATATGTACTGAAGAAGTACGAGAGTGGGGCTATGAAGAGATCATGAGTATCCTAGGTACTCACGGCTTCTACCCCCAACAAGATTACTTCTACTTTGAAACGCCTTACAGCAGCGACCAAGCTCGTACTAATTACAGCTATGACTTAGCTAAAGAAGAAGCGGCCTTTGACAAGCGCATGTACGAGATCTGTTACGAAGGCACAGGCGGTAGCTACAAAGAAAGTGGTTACTCAAGCTGTTCTGAAGTGCCTGATACCAGTTATTTAGTCGAGCCTGTAAAAGGGTTGTGGTTGTTGGCGATTGACGCGAACGTCTATCGTCCTAAAGAAAACTCGTCTGATAACTCTGTCGATGGTGATACATTTGATGGCTCAAGCAACGCTGGTTATAACATGATGCTGACTCACAAAGAACATGTGATCGATTGGATCTCTGATGTGGTAAAAGCAGCGAAAGAGCAGAACAAGACGCTTGTTTCCTTCTCACATTTCCCAATGACTGATTTCTATAACGGTGCCTCTGAAGAGATTGAAGACTTGTTTGGCGAAGGAAGCCACCAATTGGCTCGTGAACCGGATGACAATACCAGCCGTGCATTAGCTGCTACTGGCCTAAATATCCACGTCGGCGGTCACATGCACTTTAACGATACGGGTAAGAAGAGCTTCAATATCGATGGCGTACAGCACACACTCTTTAATATTCAAGCACCATCGCTAGCGGGTTACATTCCGGCGTACAAGCTGCTGAACATTCGCCCTGATAACCAAATCGAAGTTGAAACAGTCGTTATCGATCAAGTTGAACGTTACAACGAGCTATTCAGTCACTATGAAGAAGAGCATGAGTACCTTACTCAAGCTGCGAATGGCGATCCTGATGCAGAAGCTAAGATTTGGAACAAAGAAATTCTAGATTCAGAGAGCTACTACGAACTCACCGACTGGCACATCCGTGAACTAACCCGTCTGCGTTTTCTTCCGGGTGACTGGCCGCTAGAGATGCGCGCTATGATCATGGAAATGAATGGTCAAGAGATGATGATCATGTCTCAGCTAGAAACTAATTTCACGGTCTGTCAGCTAGCTAACGAACTCGGCTATGACGTAGGTACTTGTGTTGAAAATGGTGTGGATGATTACGAACAGTTTCAACGCGATTGGGAGACGGCTAAGGTTGTTGCTGAAAAGTTGGCTTCTTTAGAAGGACTAGAATTAGCCGATTTTGCTGAGTGGAGCGGTGAGCTATTAGCGACAGATTTCTACCGACTACGTAATGCAGACGAACTGGCATTCCGTGATATCGGTGAAACACAGCTTCGCCAATACGAACTGCTAAGCCGTGAGCTTGCCGAGTTTGACGGCACTGTGGATTCAGAACTGGGCGACCTTGGCCAATATACAGTAGGCGAGGTATTCCGCTCTCGTTTCGGTAGCTTGTTCGTGATTCTTGAAAAATTCGCAACAGGTCAAGCGAGTGACCACTTCTTGATTGATATCGACCAACAAACCCTGACCGATCTGAAAGGTGAAGTTAAGCGCGATATTTTAAGAGACTCTACATCAGCAAACTAAGCGTTATGGCTTTGTTTTTAAAAGACTAAACACCTTAGTGTCTCGATTGAAGAAGAGCCTGTTAGCCATGAGTTAGCGGGCTCTTTTATTTTGTATGTACCGTCCTAACTATGGTTKACACATTTCCAACATGAAATTGGAGAGTGTCATGAAAACAACAAGTAGACGTACTCAACGAGATTATTCTCTTGCCTTTAAATTGTCAGTCGTAACCCAAGTTGAAAAAGGCGAAATGACTTATAAGCTTATAAG
>NZ_JAKEUP010000018.1:0-96010 GCF_022397895.1 Vibrio sp. Isolate33 | reverse complement strand
GCATGTGTTAGGCCTGCCGCCAGCGTTCAATCTGAGCCATGATCAAACTCTTCAATTTAAGATTTTGTGACTCAACGAATACTGACTTCAAAACTAATATTTACCGCTCTTTCGAAAAAGAACAGAAACATGTAATTCTAAAGCTATTATCTTTCCAACAGAAAGATAATGAATTGACTGTGCCAAGTCCTAAGACTTGATTGGTCACTCAGTTCATTGAAATCAGTTTGTTACCGAAGTAACTGTCATTACCTAAGCAATAACGTTTTGATATTCATCAACGAGTGCCCACACAGATTGATAGGTTTAAATTGTTAAAGAGCTTTGCTTATCGAAACTTTCTTTTTACAAAGAAACCCTTGAAAGCGGACGTGAATTCTAGCGATTTAATCTTAAGTGTCAAACACTTTTTAAAATTAATTTCTTTCGAACTTTCCGTCTTACTGATTACCGCTGAAGCCTTGTGGCGTCTGCCGTGTCAGTGAGGCGGCATTATAGAGATCATCGAAAACATGGCAACCCCTTTTTTGATAAAAATTCAAAAAACTTGCTTAAGTGGCTACTTTTACGTCAAAAGGTTCTTTCGTCGCCCAAATCTCATACAATAATGGGCATATTACTTAAAACTTTGCGATTAGATCTTTCGAAAAAGCCTCTATATCTAGCTCAATGCTCCATTTCTCACTCAGTTCTAGGATGTTATCTAGCGATTGCTGAACTGTTTTAATCGTCAATGTGTTGTTGTCTAGGTCGTATACCTGTTTTTGCGTAGTGTAATAGAAGTAAAGGACGGTCAGCGCGTCTCGGTCGCCTTGCTCAGCTTTAGGTTGAATACGCTTGAGCTTACGATAGATTTGATTATGGACCTGTTTAAGGTTCCATACATAAAGTGCTTCTTTGAAGTAATCATGCCCTTTTACACGACTCGCGATAAATGCATTCAATGCGACTGATAAGATCACACCTAATACGTTCAAGTGGAAATTACCTGTCGATTCGCCTGCGATTGATTGTCCTGAACCAAATAGGTCAATCAGTATGGTTCCGAATACAATGGCAAACACTGCGAGTGAACCAACCAACGAAACCAACAGCAGGTTCATCTTCTTTCTATATTCTTCTTTATTGATCTTCTGTAACTTCATCGACTACTTCCTTAAATAATACCAATCGTAGTAAATAACTGGTCATCCTAGCTTGTTAAAACGCTCAATAGCCGCGTTAGAAATTTTGACTGTAGAATAACTACTTATCGAAACTCTTTGTCGAATAGAGCCGCCTTGCTCTTAAGCCTTTTTCCTGCGCTATTTATGATCACTTACTTACTGTGATTGGTATAAGCCACCTTATAATTTGCGCATACTATCTACGTAAACATTGGGTCGCTTCAACCCTTACCATCTTGTAATGTGGTCATTCTCTATTTAATACGCTGAGTTCTTCTGGTTGGCGCTATACGCAACTCTATTTGACTTCATTAATAGAAAAGAGTTACATACCGCCACAATTTTGGTTATTCATCAATTCATGTTGATAAAGCCCGCTTCGCTTTATCACATACTGACAAGGTACATTCCATGCGTTCATTTGTATTACGCGCTCGCGCAGCCCCTACAGAGAGCAAACTTATCTTAGAAGGTGTTGGGCAAGATGCTCATACTGAGATTCTGGCTCATACTCTGATGAACACGATCTTCGTTGCTCAATCTCACCGTGAGAATGTCACCGTGCACCTTGTATTAGAGAGTACTAAAGACTTTTCACGTACGATTACATTCGATTCAAACGAGATCACCAACATTGGTGGCTTCCATGAGTCTGCATTGTTATCAGCGGTAGTAAGAGCAGTTGACGCTTCTCAAGGTATGACAAAAGAACAGACGCGTCAGGTTGAACCGGGCATCACTGTTCGTACTATGAGTTTTGAAAAGCTAGTTAAAGAGCTAGCTGAAGACCACCAGCTGTACATGATGGATAAGAAAGGCGACTTTATCCGTGATGCAGAGATTGCTGAAAACCCATGTTTCCTTCTAACTGACCACATCCCTATGCCGAAGAAGAGCTACAACAGCTTAAAGCGTCTGGGAACAGAGAAAATCAGTTTAGGTCCGAACATGCTGTTTGCTTCTCAGTGTGTCGTGTTGATCAACAATGAGCTTGATATTCGCGGTTTCTAACTCGAAAGACACGATCACATTTAACAAAACACAGTGAACAAAGCCCGGTTATTCGCCGGGCTTTTGATTCTTTGGATGCTGAGAATCTCTTCTAGTTTATGATCAGCTAAACCCGTCACATGAGATCTCGCATTAGCGTCTCATATTGTTCAGACACCAATACCACCAGATGATTAAGCTCTTTTGCATCTTCCTCTGCCAATAAAATTTGCCAATCTGTCCGTTGACCACTTTCATCTCGTCCAAGCACTTTAGTCTTCCCTTTTTCGGCTTCAAAAGACAAGTGATTAAAGTCGGTATCATGATGTTCATGAGACTCTAAAATCTCAAACTCTAAATTTCCGGTAGGCTTTACTTGAATGTGGGCATGAAAATGTTGCTGATTCTGTAACTCATATTCCCTATGTATTGCGAACATACTCCCTCCTATAAACCTCAATCTAAGCTCGTAAGCGATCTGTTATAAATTACCCGCAATTCATAGGTGCCTCTGAACAGCAAGTATCTATACAAAGTGTAGGCTTCAGATTTCGGGACTAGAACAAAATCAGCCTGCTGTTTGATACTAGACAAAATAGCGTTGAGTATTGTGACACTTCGATTGATCTTTCTTGACGGGTATAACCGAGCTCAAGGGTCCAATAGAACTGACCAAATAACGAATTTATAAAACTTGCGCTTCGTTCCATTTCTAATGCCTGTTGGTCTGACCTTTGCGAATAAATAGACATTTATCTCCAACCTTTTGATTCGACAGTTATACTTCCGATAAATCCGGTGAATTAATTTAAGGGAATGTATGTCAATTTTTACCGTATTCTTCTGTGGAACAGGATCCAACTCAGAAGACAACAATCACAAAAACTATGTGTCTGGCGAATTGATTTCGACGTTAGCAAAGAATGCAACGGGCAGAGACATGATTGACTACATTCAAGTGGATGGGGTTGGTAGTGGGAATCAGAACGAGTGGTTGAAACAAGGCAAAGATGACACTTACTCAGCAGTGAGAGGAGCACTGCAGGGCAAAGGCATTGATAGCAATATGCGCCATGTTCTGAATATCTTGCGTGGAAACCAACAGGATAAGAATGACTATATGAAGCGAGCGAAAGGACTGCTCAGTGAATCTCGCCCTGCCAAATCGGCTTGGCCTTTTGCAACCAACCAGAAATATCAAGATTGGTTGAAAGATTCGCAAGAATTAGCGGCTGACCTGAAACACGGTATGGCAGCGCGCCAACAGAACATTGCGATAGAGCGCCAAAGTAAACCAATTAGCCAAGTTAACATCGTGGGCTGGAGCCGAGGTGGTGTCAGTTGTTTTGAATTGGCGAACCGTATGCTCAAAGATCCCGAACTTAGCCACATCCCAGTAAACATCTTTGCTTGTGATCCCGTACCCGGAGGGATGAACGCATTCAAGGATTACAAATCACTCGGTAAAAACGTCAAACAGATCGTGTGCGTTTTCGCGGAAGATGAACGCTCACTCGCTTTCAAAGCAAGAATGCCCCGCTTGTCTCCTTCAACGAAATACTACACAACCTACATGCCTGGTCGACATGGCACTTTGGTTGGTAATGCCAATACCTCTGGCGGAAGCAAAGGTGCTGGATTACTTACAGGCCCCGGCCTTGTCACACGAGACTTCATGGAAAAAGTATTAACCGGTTGGGGAACACAACTTAAAGCGAGTACGACATTAAACTTCTCCCGACAACGCATCATCGAGTTATACGAGCAGATGCGCAGTCACGAAGAATACTTCAATAAAATGCACGGCATGACTTACACGGCAAAGAACCGACTGTTATGGACAAGCAAAGACCGAATCGGTCAGCAGAGAGAGCGTCGCTACGGCATTCCAATGTATCGCTTTCAGTTCCCCGGAATCACCAACAACTATGGTGATGCGATTAATCGTCACCACTGTGATGTGTTATCCACTAATGCTTTCGCCGCACACGGTACTTCCGCGGCAATACCAAACCCAGTCTGATAATCACTCTTTATTTAACACATTTCAGGTCGGGACAACCCAAACAAAAAAAGAGCTCAATTAAGTGAGCTCCTTTTTATTATCTATATCTTGTTATCAATGGGATTTTCTAGGAATCAGACCTGATTAACCAAAGATGAAGCTGTATAGGAAGCCTGCACCCATCGCCATGCTTAGGATAACGAATAGGAATGCTGCAATCATTTGGTTTTTGAAGATTGATTTAAGCAGGATAACTTCAGTCAAACTTGCACCCGCACTACCAATGATCAATGCCATTACCGAACCTAACGCCATACCTTTCTGAACTAGAGCAGCACTTAGTGGAATTACCGCTTCAGCACGAATGTACAGTGGAATACCAATCACAGCCGCTACGGGAATCGCATACCACATACCTTCACCAGCGTACTCTGCAATTAGGTCTGTAGGAATGAAGCCATAGATGAATGAACCAATCGCGATACCCATCATTAGGTAAGGGAAAACTTGTTTGAAGTCTTTCCAAGTTGAGAACCAAATTCTCATCCAACGGCTAGGCTCTTTCTTCTCTACGATTTCAGCAGTCGCGCTTCCATCCGTTGAGCAGCATGAAACAGTAACTTGTGGCTCTTCTTTTTTAGAATCGCAGCAAGATGTCTCTTTCGCCATTACTGGTGCAGGTTCACCACATGCACTTGTGCCACATGAAGATTCAGCTTTTACTGGTGCTGCTTTCTTAGGAGCAGAGTCACCGCAACTAGTACCACAGCTTGAAGAAGAACCTGTTGATTCATACGCTTCTGCTTTTACGTAACGCTCAAAACCTAGTTTTTCTAGTACGTAACCTGCCACTACCGATACCGTCATTGCTACTAGGAAGTAGAACACCGCTACCTGCCAGCCGAACGTAATCACAAACAAACCAATGATCACTGGGTTCAATAGTGGGCTACCGAATAGGAACACCATCATTGGACCGAAACCCGCTCGGGCACGCAGCAATCCTTTTAAGAAAGGAATGGTCGAACATGAACAGAAAGGCGTAATCGCACCCAGTAGCGCTGCAACCACATAGCCCTTACCGTTACGCGAGCTCAAGATAGATTGAATCTTCTCTGGTGTAAGAAACTCTTGCAGAATCCCAACAATGTAGCTGATCGCCAAGAAAAGGATGATTAGCTCTACTGCTAAGAAAGCGAACATATCAAGTGCGTCTTTTAGCATTGTTAACATTTCATTGCTCATAATTAACTCCAAACTGGATTGAAGGCTGGACTCTATGAGGAAAGTAACCAACCCTTAATTTCGAATATTCTCGAATTATAGAAATGTTTGGTAACAGATCAAGCTTTATTTCGATAAAAATCGAATTGAATTTCAAAAGAACCGATTTTCAATGACTTACATAATCACGCTTTTTACATTTGTATTTGGAGTACATTTCGACTATTATCGAAATTAAATCTTGAGGAGTTAATATGAACTTAGAAGTCGTTGCGAAAGCACTTAAAGAGTTGGGGCACCCTATCCGCCTAACTATCTATAAGAGTGTCGTTAAAGCTGGCTACCAAGGCATTGCAGTTGGCGGCCTACAAGAAGAACTCGGTATTCCTGGTTCTACCTTGTCTCACCATATTTCAAGCCTAGCGTCGGCAGGCCTAATCAGCCAAAGGCGTGAGGGAAGAACCTTATTCTGCGTGGCAGAGTATGAATGCCTAGAAGGCGTGATTGATTTCTTACAAGACGAGTGTTGCGTGAATGAACAGTGTAACTAAAGCACCTTTGAATAAGGCTTCTTTGGACTTAGAACAGGTTTGGGCTGAGTACCAACAAGCGTTAAAGTCTTTTTTGCATTCTAAGGTCAACAACACCGCTGACGTCGACGACTTGCTTCAAGAGATCTTGATTAAGACGTATCAGAATTTAGACAAAGTCCAAGATGCAAGCAGTGTGAAATCGTGGCTATTCCAATTAGCTAATCACACGATCATCGACTTCTACCGTAAACATGCTCGCCAACAGCGTGACAGCCAAATTGACGCTGAAGATCTGTGGTTTGCCGATTTAGACCACGATTCAGAGTTTAAACAGAAGCTGTCATTGTGCATTGAACCGTTTATTCAGGCGCTACCAGAACAAAGTTCATCGCTACTGCTTGCTGTTGATATCAAAGGCCAAAGCCAGAAAGAGATCGCAGAGGCACAAAACATAAGCTATTCAACGGTGAAGTCTCGCGTTCAGAAAAGTCGTGGGGATCTTAAGAACCTATTCGAACAATGCTGTAACTTGTCACTGGATAAGCAAGGCAATGTGATTGATTGTGAGCTTAAGTCGGACGCCGATTGCGGTAAGTGTTAATAGAAGTACTGGTAGTAGTTAGCTCAAACCCGTTTTTTAAATAGAACAAAGCCAGCAATTGATGCTGGCTTTGTTGTTTTCATAATCTGTAAATCACTTTGCTTAAGCTAGCCTAGTGTTTGAGCGAACCAAGCGCTTGAGCGAACCTAGTACTTGTGCCAACTCAGCTACGCGGCTTCCGCTTTGACGACTGGTTGATAGCGCCCCGGTTTATGGTTCATCGCCAAAATCAAGTTGGTGACTATCGCGCCCAGTACAGACAACAGAACCAATGACACGTCAACGATAAACAGTGACAGCACAACAATCGTGCAGTCTAGGGCCATCTGAACCTTACCCGCACGAATTCCAAAACGTTCTTGTAGGAACAACGCCAGAATGTTGAAGCCACCCAAGCTCATCTTGTGACGGAAGATCACCAGCATGCCGGTACCAATTAAGCCACCGCCAAGTAACGCTGCATATAATGCATGGATTTCGGCAATCTGAATCACGTGATACAAATGATCCACGGCGAACGAGACAATCGAAACGGCAATAAAGGTGTTGATAGTGAAGCGCCACCCCATACGAGCGACAGACAAAATATAGAAAGGTAAGTTAAGTGCGAAAAACACTTGGCCAAAGCTTAAGTCTGTCACTTTAGTAATGAAGATCGCTAGACCAGCCGTGCCTCCGGTGAGCAAACCGACCTGATTGAAAAAGATAACGCCGAGTGATACCAATGCGCTACCTAAGATCAGCGCCAGTAAGTTTTCGCGAAGGTTATGATCTTTATCCATGTGAATGACTCTCCCTGAATCTTTTAACATCGCGTTTCAGTCATGTTGAAACGATTTACGCCCAAATTTACGATGTTTAGCAGATAAGTCGAGCGAACAGCCGATCTTACGAGGTAATTAGTTTGTATATTAGTTTTTACGGTTATGTGAAATATCTCAATAAAGCAACTAGTTACGAACAAGAAATTAAGTATCTATTCTGAATTACACGCTTCTACCGTTGAATCAATGAGCTTAGCGTTTTCCTATTTATTGGTCATGTTTCATCCCAATCTCAGCGACGCATAAATCCACGCATAGATCTATGCATAAAACACATAGACTAAATCACAAATGGTCATTTGATACATATCTCACTCCTCATTATGATGCGCGACTTCTTACAACATAGAGCGCATGTAAACACCTTATGTTTTCACAATCTCTTTTTGCCCAACTGGCCAGAATGACGTTATTCCTCGTCATTAGCTTGGTTATTGTGCATCACAGTCAGCCATTGATTGATCTCTTGGCTCAGCATGCCGTAAGCAGTGGTTGCCACCAGCAGTCAGGTCATGATCATTCTGGGCACGAACATCACCATGAGATGACTGACCAACACATGTCAGCGCAAGACCACTCACATCACCACCATTAATTTAAGAGTATTAGAATGAGCATTTTCCGTTTTCCTTTACTGGTATGGCTTGGGATCGGCACACTTATTATCAGTCTAGGGATCAGACAATCATTCGGCATTTTCATGATGCCAATTTCAGAGCATTTCGGCACGGGTCGAGAGTTTTTCAGCTTCGCTATTGCTCTACAAAACCTGTTATTCGGTGTGTTCCAACCTTTTGTTGGTATGGCCGCTGACAAATGGGGAGCAAGACGCATCATTATTGCAGGCGCATGTGCTTACGGTTTGGGTTTACTTCTTACCTCAATTTCTACCGAATCAAGCATGCTTTACGTTTCATTAGGTGCACTGGTTGGCCTTGGCCTAAGTGCAACAAGCTATGTGATTGTGTTAGGTGCAGTAGCAAAAGTAGTACCCGCAGAGCATGCAGCTAAAGCATTCGGCTTAACTACAGCTGCCGGTTCATTTGGTATGTTTGCGGTAATTCCGGGCGCGCAATACATGCTGAATGAATTTGATTGGCAAAGTGCGATGCAAGTGTTTGGCGTATTGTGTTGCTTGATGATCTCTTTTGCACTATTCATGCGTGCGCCAAAAGCGGCATCAAACAAACAGGCACAAGCAGAAGACAATCAAACATTGAAAGAAGCGTTGTCAGAAGCCTTCTCTAACAAAAGTTACTGGCTGATTCATGCAGGCTTCTTTGTGTGTGGCTTCCACGTGATGTTTATCGCAACGCACTTACCAAGTTATTTAGCAGATAAGAACTTGCCTGCGAGCAGCGCAGCGATGGCACTGGCTTATGTCGGTATCTTTAACATCTTCGGATCTTACTTCTGGGGTGTGATGGGCGATAAGTTCAGCAAGCGTCATGTAATGTCAGCACTGTATTTAGTGCGCACTGTGGTTATTGGTGCGTTTGTGACTCTGCCAGTTACGGAATCAACCGCAGCTATCTTTGGTGCAGCCATTGGTTTCTGCTGGCTAGGTACTGTTCCACTCACTTCAGGCTTAGTTCGCCAAATCTTTGGTGCTCGTTACCTATCGACTTTGTATGGTTTGGTATTCTTCACTCACCAAGTAGGTAGTTTCTTAGGCGCTTGGGTTGGTGGTCGTATTTACGATTACTACGGATCTTACGAGCCAATTTGGTGGTCGACGGTGATATTGGCATTTGCAGCAGCACTTATCCACTTACCAATCAATGACAAGCCGATTGAGCGTATCAAATTGGCAATGGCTTAACATTTAACGCTGACTCCCCCAGCAGCGAAAATCGATAAGCAATCCAATAAGAGAGTGGATATTGAAAGGAGCGCATCCTGAGATATTCACTCTCTTTTTTACTGGGCTTTGAAATCGAAATTATAACTAGCGAAACTTGCATAAACCTCACTGAATAATAAGACTATTCCTGCCGTTTTACTTTATAGTATTCGTTCGCTCCTTTAGAACTTATTCGCAGGCTTATGGAATACCTAGATCAGACCGCCCTTATCGCGATGGCACTCATTTTTGTCGGCTCGTTTGTACAAACAGCAATCGGCTTTGGTTTGGCTATTGTGGCTGCCCCGTTGTTGTTTTTGGTCTCGCCTGACTATGTACCCGCGCCTATCTGCCTTGTTGGTCTGTTCATTTCTGTATTCAACGCGTTTAAACACCGAGCAAATATCTCGATTGGCGGATTAAAAATCGCACTGTTAGGCCGTATTCCGGGTTCACTGGCTGGCGGGGCTTTACTAGTGATGGTTTCTACAAGCGTATTATCACTGTGGTTAGGCTTATTGGTTGTATTCGCCGTGATTGTTAGCTTACTGCCGTTTAGGTTAGAACCGACGCCTGCCAAAATGGGCATCGCGGGATTCTTCTCAGGCTTCTTCGGTACCAGTTCAGGTATTGGTGGGCCGCCAATGGCACTACTGCTTCAACACCAAGATGCCAATCAACTTCGTGGTAACCTTTCTGCATTCTTTGTGTTTAGTTCTATCATTTCATTACTGGTACAGATCCCGATTGGCTTCTTCACTATGCACCATTTGATCATCACAATCCCGCTGCTTCCAGCGGCTTGGTTGGGTTACAAGGTGGCGTTATTGACGACGCAAAGCATTCCTAAAGAGAAGATACGTATCGGCTCTTTGTTGCTATGTTCTATCAGCGGCTTGACTGCCATTTGGCAAGGCTTAGCTGGCTAGTTCGAAGCAGAAGCTAGAAGCAGAAACATCGATAAAACAACAAACACGCAGATCCACCACCAAACTATTGAAAGGGCGTTCTATGACATACGATGAGTTCAATGCATTCTGTGAATCACAAGCAGCCACCAGCTATGTGATGCAATGGAATAACTCTCACGTTTGGAAAGTAGGTGGGAAGGTGTTTGCGATTGGAGGTTGGGGACCGAACGACGAGCCTGCATTTATCTTCAAAGCGTCGGATCAGAATTTCGACTTTCTAAAAGAAGAGCCCGGTTATAAACCTGCGCCCTACTTTGCTTCACGCGGTATGAAGTGGATTCAACTGTTTGAGAGCACACCAGAAAGGGATGAGGAATTGAGATACTACCTCACTGAATCACACCGAATTGTCTCTTTAGGGCTAACCAAAAAGAAACAAGCAGAACTCGGGCTCAATCAATAGCTAGAATTTCTGCTTGTTAACAGGCCACCCAAGACTAGATAACCTTTCAAAACTTAGGCGGCTATTAAAAGCTTAAATCGCTCTTAAAAACTTAGGTCGTTCTAAGGAACTTGGGCAATAGAGGTTCTATTTTTTGCGTTGGCACCAGTGGCACCAATAAATAGATTAAACCCGCAAAAGCGATAGACGCCGCTAAGTCTTCAGGGCGATGCATGCCAAGCCAAACACGGCTATAAGCAACGCCGCCAGCCCATACCAACAAACCACCCACTAAATAAAAGCGCTTCGCTTCTAAGAACAAGCCACCAAAGAACGCCAAACACACACCAACGAAAATCATGTGTCCAGACGGGAAAGAATAGTCGGTTTCACCAAGCCAATGACGCGTTCGCCACTCACTGACCTTATCTTGCACAGACTCGATCGCTACGTTCTTTTCTACCAATGGCAACTCATAGAACAGCTCTGGCATTTCAACCACTTCCTGCGTAACCAAATACTCAGAATAAGGGCGTGGACTCTCTGTTGAATGCTTTAAGAAGGTTTTCGCGGCAAAGCTAAGTACCAACAAAATGCCTAACTGCAGACAAAGGCTGACCAGTTTCGCTTTAGAAAACTTCATCGTGAGCACTACTGAAGACAAAACAGCGAGCGTTACCAAGAATCCTTGATTGCCTGCCGAGTAAGTCACGAAAGTCATGAAGGCGCCATAGAAAGGCAGAACCGCACTTCCAAGGTCGAAATCAGATCCAAAGATCAAAAAGGGTACGAGAGAATACAAACTTAAAACGAGCAGTAATAAGCCTTTGGATTTGTTAGAGAACAGAGAAGTCATGGCTAAGATCTTTTGGATAAAGTGGTCGGATGCTATCGCAGCTTAGCATCGCCAATATCAATTTTATGTCAAAACGGTCAGTCAGCCGTCATGGTGTAACAATATTCGATTAATGCGGTGCTTGAATATTGATTCGGTGAACCCTCACCTCATCATCAATAATCTTTGCCATCCATTTATACGCATACCGACAGTAAAACCAACTAAAGGCCAGCTGTACCGCACTAAACACAACGGCATTGTGTTCTGCTGATAAAGTGAACACTCACCGGATTATCAGGCCAGAATCTGAAAAACTTTGCTGTCAGTCCTTTAAATCCACTATTGAAAGGATTACCATCTGGTCTGCTTTCAAAGCAAAACAGATTATTAATTTTTATTCTCAGGGCGGGGCGAAATTCCCCACCGGCGGTATGTCCTTAGCAAAATCTAAAGATAAGCCCGCGAGCGCTCGATTCGTCGAGGTCAGCAGATCTGGTGAGATGCCAGAGCCGACGGTTATAGTCCGGATGAGAGAGAATGGAAACACACTCGTTTAAGTTGGAAAGGCGTACCTATTTATTGGGTTCATGCCTCCAACTCGAACGGGTGCATTTCGTTTTGGATGAAACCATAATGAGCTAAGGTCGACTTGTAATGAGTTGGCTTTGTAGTGCTCGGTTGAGATCCCTCATACAGCCCTGATTCTGGTGATATTTTAGGAGTTTAACCATGAATCAGTCTTCACTACTTGCCGAATTTGGCGAACCAATCACTCGCGTTGAAAACGCACTGCAAGCTCTGCGCGAAGGTCGTGGCGTACTTTTACTTGACGATGAAGATCGCGAGAACGAAGGCGACATCATCTACTCAGTAGAACATCTAACCAATGCTCAAATGGCACTAATGATCCGTGAATGCAGCGGCATCGTGTGTCTGTGTCTAACTGACGAGCAAGCAAACCAACTTGAACTTCCACCTATGGTTGTTGATAACAACAGCGCAAACCAAACTGCGTTTACGGTGACTATCGAAGCAAAAGTAGGCGTAACAACAGGTGTTTCTGCCGCTGACCGTGTAACAACGATCAAAACAGCTGCTAACCCAACAGCTGAGCCGACTGACCTTGCTCGCCCTGGCCACGTATTCCCACTGCGTGCTCGCAAAGGTGGTGTACTTGCTCGCCGCGGCCACACAGAAGGTACTGTGGATCTGATGCAAATGGCAGGTCTTCAATCAGCAGGCGTACTGTGTGAAGTAACCAACCCAGACGGTACAATGGCAAAAGCGCCAGAGATCGTTGCTTTCGGTAAACTGCACAGCATGCCAGTACTGACCATTGAAGATATGGTTATGTACCGCACTGAGTTCGACCTTAAGCTTGCATAACGTTTAGCCTTCAATGCTAAACACTTAGCTATTAAGCTAACGACGCTGCGAAATGAACACTGAAAGGCCTCACTCTTACTGCTTTTTATAATTAAAAGCACATAAGGGATGAGGCCTTTTTAATTTCCCTATTTTGATACAGGCCAGAAATCGATCGCCAAAGTGTCTCTACTTATCGAAATCTCCCCAACCTAATCGTCAGAAAAGCGTAACCTCTCAAAAAATCCTGCAAAACATGAGAAAAATTCACTCGAATGGTGAAGTCATGCACCATGATTGATCATCCATAATTAGAGTAAAAACATAAACCAATGAAATATAACACTTATTTATTTTGGCACGGTGTCTGCACTACCACTAAGTAGGTATACAAATATTAGGAGTTGAATATGTTTGTAGTTATTTCAGTGGGTTTATCCCTATTAGTACTTGCAGCCCTGTTTCATTTCTCAAGGAAGAGACAAACAGCGCTATCACACAGGTTTGAAACCTTAGTTCTGCTTAGAGAGTTATTGTTGTTATCACGCAAACACCGTGCAGCAACGCATTACGCTCTAGCATATAAATTGTCTAGCGACTCGATTCGCAAAGTGAACGAGATTTATGACAACATACTTGAGGTATCTGAGCTGCTTCAATCCCACGTGTCGTTTGATAGCCGCCCGATGTATCGCATCTATCACCTCAAGCTCATCGCTATGCACAGTGATTGGCAAAACCGTAGCTTGGTGCGTAACCAATCGATTCATGGCAAAACAATACGTCACAGCATGTTCTTGATGGATGAAGTGATGATCATCTGGCTGATTCAGTCTGAGCGCGAAGACATGAGCCGCGAGTACCACATGAATTGGCAACAGATCTTGGATTGTATGGAGATCCTGACCAAGCTCAGAATGTGTATCCCAGATATGGAGAAGCCTGAGGAGTATTTAAGATTCAAATTCTACGCGTCTCAGACACACAGAAAACTCAACCAATTATCGATTATCTGCCCGATTAGTAGTGGGTCACCGGTTTGTACACGAGCGATGCATGCACTGACAGAGATCGCATCAAGTAACGAAGCGACCCAACCGGCAGACAGCATGTACGAATTAACCAGTGATATCTCTAGCGTCGTGTCGCAAGTCTACGACCAAGTATTATCCGACATTACGAGAAGCTTGTATCAGCCTTTACCAGACATCAACGAAAAGGTGATAAATACTCGATTATCCGTACATCATTACATGTAAAGACTTCGTGAGAGGAGAGCGTGCTGGAACTCTGAATTATTGAGTTCAAATCCGATATCACCATTGATATCGGATTTTTGTATTTATGGGCTTTTAAATTTCTATCGCTATGTATCATTGCCTATGAAGTTTCAAACATCACCAGACTTGATATCGCTAGCCCAAGCTTGTGCCGCAAAATCAATAAACTGGCGAACAACCGGAAGCTGATAGCTGCGAGATAGATACACCGCCCAAAGAACGCTGCTGGGCGAAACAAAGTCATCCAATATTCGTTTCAATTTACCATTCGCAATCAGTGGGTTGGCTAAATCACAAGGTAAACGAACCACCCCTTTTCCATGCTGTGCCGCGCGAGTTAGCACTCCAACATCGTTAGCCTTGATGGTGCCAGACACTTCAACCGAATAGTGCTGATTATCCTTAACGAAATCCCACTTCGAGACATTCAAATGACGAAAGCAATTGTGTTGTCGAAGCGCTTCGACCGTTTTAGGCTCACCATGTTTGTCCAAGTAGGCTTGTGAAGCACACACCACTGAATCAATTACCATTAGCTTTCGTGCAATCAAACTATCGTCAGGTTGATCCGTATAGCGAAGTGCAATATCGATCCTTTCATCCACCAGCTGAGTAAAACGGTCTGAGGCAAACAGTTCGACCGTGATATTAGGGTGGCGCTCGATGAACTGTTCGACCACATCCAACAACATGTGCTGAGTTAAACCAATGGGTGCTGCAATTCGAATGGTTCCAGAAAGATCATCGGTTTGATTGAGTGAAGTAACTTCTAGCTCAGCGGTCTCATGGAGGATCTTCTCACAGCGCTGCAGAGCGATTTCCCCTGCCGCCGTTAAGCTCACCTTTCGAGTCGTCCTATGTAATAGCCTCTGCTTTAACCACCCTTCGATCTCTTGAACATGACGTGAAACCTGCAACCGACTCATGTCCAAATGCTCAGCCGCTTGAGTGAAGCTGGCACAATTCGCAACTTCGACAAAGCTACGCATTGCCGTCAACCTATCCATCACGCTCTCCTTGAACTATTTCGTAGCTAGTCGAATCTTATTAGATCACTATATAGATACAATCTACATCATTTTGCGATATTTATCGCAACCTAGTGAGCTATTAGACTGAAATGGCTGTCGAGAAAACGACTCAATAAATTAGATAATTGGAGAGACATTATGAAAATTGCAGTATTAGGCGCATCAGGTTGGATTGGTAGTCACATCGCTCAAGAAGCTCAATCTCGTGGTCACGACGTAGTTGCTGTTGTAAGAGATGCAAACCGCGTAGAAACCCAAGGCATTGAAGTTCGTTCATTTGATTTACAAGACGAAGCTGCAAATCTAGCAAACGCACTGTCCGGCGTTGATGCAGTAATTACTTCGATTGGCGGACGTACTTTGGGTAATCACGACATCGTAAAAAACACTGCGGCTAAATTGCTCGCAACATTACCGAGCATCGGTATCGATCGCCTACTTTGGGTTGGCGGTGCAGGCTCATTAGAAGTGGCGCCAAACGTACCGCTAGTGACCGTTCCGGACTTCCCTGCGGATTACAAAAACGAAGCGCTAGCACAAGGCGAAGCTCTTGAAGTGTTCAAGCAATCGAACAGCGAAGTGAACTGGACTTTTGTTAGTCCTGCAGCAGAAATATTCCCGGGTGAGAAACTATCGACCTACCGCACAGGTGGCGACCAACTGCTCACCGACGAAGATGGCAACAGCAAAATTTCAGTCAGCGATTATGCTATCGCAATGATTGATGAGCTCGAAGCTGGCAAGTTCCCGCGCCAACGTATTGGCGTCGCTTACTAGTTGTTTCATCGACGAGTTGTTATCGAATGACATTTGTTTACTAGTAGCTATTTACTAACAGCTTAGCTCGCTAGCAGTACAACTTGCCCTATTGCCGCTTAATTCCACTGGTTAAGCGGCTTTTTCGTAACCTCCCAAAAGTCCCATTATCAAGTTGGCACCTTTTGCTAGCAGCATGTCGTGATACGCGAGTGCGTGGCGCGATGGGATACCCTACTATTTACCTCGTCAGCAACAATATTAAAAACAAAGAGGAATCCCTATGAACACTTCAAACATTGCTTTAATCACTGGTGCATCAGGTGGTATCGGTTTTGAACTTGCAAAAATACATGCAAAGAAAGGTGGTGACCTTGTTCTTGTTGCTCGCACGCTGCCAAAACTCGAAGCACTAAAAGCTGAGATTGAAAGCCAATATAAAGTCTCGGTTCATGTGATTTCTGAAGATCTGAGTGATCCTCAAAGCCCGCAACGAATCTTCGATTACACTGAAAGTCATGGGCTTGAGATAAGCACTCTAATCAACAACGCGGGCTTCGGTGGTCATGGTCTGTTTCATGAACGAGCGCTAAACGCCGACTTATCGATGATTCAAGTAAACATCAATGCACTGGTATCACTGACACACTTATATCTGCAAGGCATGGTTGGGCGTAACCACGGTAAAGTGTTGAACGTGTCATCGACCGCTTCTTTCCTACCCGGCCCATTACAAGCGGTGTACTACGCGACTAAGTCATTCGTAACGTCATTCTCCCAAGCCATCGCTCAAGAACTAGAAGGCAGTAACGTCACTGTGACAGCGCTATGCCCAGGCACAGTGAAAACAGGGTTTGTTGAAGCTGGCGACTTGAAAGGTGTCGACGCTTGGAAAAATGCGAAGTCACCAGAGTCTGTCGCTCAAATCGGTTATCAAGCGATGGAAAAAGGCGAGTTGGTGGCGTTTAATGAGAAAGGATTAAAGTTCATGCTTGAATGGCTTATCCCATTTCTACCAAGAAAGATGGTGCTGAAAATGTCTCGCCAATCAATGGAAAAGCAGTAAACCAGTTAAGAAAATAAACGTACTTCGCTCTTGATTGGGCGCTGTATGCTTATTCTGTTTCAAAGGCTGAATCGGTTTCGAAAGGTTTGTGCTAATAAAAAAACTTGGTCGGTTTAAAAGAGCTTCAGCGGGTTAGAAGGGCTTGAACGATAAAAAGCTAAACAGCTAAACAGGTATTAAAGGGTAATTATGAAACGAGCGAAGAAATTCACCTACTCCCCGAGTTGGAGGCTATTGCTCTGCGACATGGGTATTGACCCGCTCGCAGTGCTCAAGCACGCCAAATTGCCGATGGATCTTTTCAATCGTCAGAATTTCACCTTAAATCCAAATGAGTACTACCGACTTTGGGATGCTATCGAAGCCGCGTCTGGTGAAAAAGAAGCACCACTGTTACTGGCGAAATACATGACAGTCGAAGCGTTCGATCCACCGATCTTTGCCAGCATTTGTAGCCCAGATTTGAATACGGCGCTGCAACGTCTTAGCCAATACAAACCGCTGATTGGTCCAATGATGTCTGACGTCGAGATCAATTCGAAACAGACGAGCATTACCATCAGTTGTTACGGCTACGACGCGGAGATCCCCAAATACCTTGGCGTGTCTGAGTTAGTCTTCTTTACTCAATTAGCACGCTTGGCGACCAGAGAAAACATCAAGCCGATCGCAATCGAGTTACCGCTGCTACCTAATAACCTAGAAGATTACAAAGCGTATTTTGGTTGCGAGCTGACACACAGCGAGCAGATAAAAATCACCTTCAGTGCTAAAGACGCCGCTTCGCCCTTCTTGACCGAGAATGTCTCTATGTGGACATTCTTTGAAGAGTCGCTTAATAAAAAACTGATTGATTTAGATTCAGAAGCATCGACCTCTGAGCGAGTGAAAGCCGCTCTGCTAGAGTCGTTGCCAAGTGGTGAGAGTTCGATTGAAGGTATCGCGAGCAAACTTGCAATGAGTAAGCGCACCCTACAAAGAAAGCTCACCAATGACGCTGAGAGCTTCCAAAACCTACTGCAAGAAGTAAGAGGTGAATTAGCCGATCACTATTTGGAAAAATCGACACTGTCACTGGGCGAGATATCCTTCTTACTGGGATTCAAAGAAGCGAACTCGTTTATACGTGCCTACAGCAATTGGAAAGGGGTATCACCGGGAACCTACAGAGAACAAGTTCATTGATTTGTTCTCTGAGACTAGTTCTCTGAGATTAACTCTAAACCAAAACAATAGCTCAGTTATGGCGCGAGCTAGTCGATCGGCAGATGACCCGTTTTCACTAAGATAACCGTCTCTTCTTCCACATAAGGGAAATGTTCGCTCATGTGGGGGCTACGCATCCATGTGTGCTTCGGGTACTCGCCGTGTTCATCTTTGAAAGTTCCAGACAATACAAAGATCTCTTCACCACCAAAGTGACGATGTGGCTGAAAGCGTTCGCCGACAGGCCACTTCACTAAAGCAACATGTTCGTGCTCAAACTCATGCAGTGGCATGACTTGTAAGCCACCAATGCCAGAAAGCCATTCCGTTTCTAGCGTATTGATGCGGACTTGAGTTAAGTCTCTCGCATCAAACTGATTAAGCTTAACCAAGATCGTGCAGCCATCTTTACTCGATGGAGAGTGCGCACTACCCGGCGGATTACGGATATAAGTGCCCGCAGGGAAATCTCCGGTTTCATCAGAGAAAACACCCTCTAATACGAAGATCTCTTCACCTTGCGGATGCGGGTGCTCAGAAAACGAAGATTGAGGATCGTACTTCACCACACTGGTTGTGTGACCCGATTCTTTCTCTTCTCGCTCTAACGGCTTGCGCCATACCCCTTTGGCAGGGCTTGCAATCCAGTCTAATGATCCGGTTTCAATAACCAGCTTTTTTGAAAAGTCCATGTTGAACATAATGGCGACCTTACTCTTGTTATCGTTTTAATTATTATTGTCTTTCTAGTATCCATTCTACGCGAATACTCATCAAGGAGGCCATCACGTTGCTATTTACCTACGCGACAGCCACCTAAAGAGAATCCTGATTAGTTGCGGCCAGCGATCACGCCACCATCAACATCCCAGATTGCACCCGTTACCCAATCGGCACTATCTGATAGTAAGAAAGAAATGCTGTTTGCGATGTCTTTCGGCAAACCTACGCGACCAATAGGGTGGAATGCGTTGAAGCCTTCTAGCGCTTGATCCACTTCTTCCGGCTTAATGAAAGATTCGTAGATCGGCGTTTTAACTACTGCTGGAGAAACCGCATTCACGCGAATGTTGTGGTCCGCAAGCTCCATCGCCATGTGCTGTGTTAAAGCGTGCAAGCCAGCTTTTGCCATTGAGTACGCAGAAGATGGTGTCGCTTTGATTGCTTGCTTACCCCACATAGAACCAACGTTAACCACACAGCCGCCGCCGTTCTTGATCATCAACTTGCTTATCGCTTGAGTGATGAAGAAGGTTGCTTTATTAAGCTGCATGTATTGCTCGTAATCAGACTCTTGGTGCTCAATAAACGCTTTAGGGTTGAAGTAGCCAGCCGCATTAACAAGGTAACCAATACCTTCTTCGATAGACTCTAAATGCGCAATAAGATTCGACACACTTGCATCATCATAAAGGTTAGCTGGCCAACCAGAAGCGTGGCCTAATGATTGAAGTTCTGACACCGCTTTATCTAACTTAGTTGGGTTATTGCCGACAACCAACACATGGATGTTTTGAGCGACTAACTGCTTCGCTGTTTCAAAGCCCATACCGCTTGTGCCACCGATTACTACTGCAATACCATTTTTAGTGAAGTTCATTTTGTTATCTCCTAAGTCATGTGAACGTGGTAATCTTAGGCTTTGAACTAACACTATGAATAGTAAGTACAAATCGGTTAGGTAGGTACTTATTGGTACATCTTTATGAAAAATCAGGAAAACTTTTTTTCAAGAAAATCAGCGCCAGAGCGTTCCGCTCGCATGGTCGAAACCATCTACGGCTGTAAATGGTCGCTAACGGTTTATCAATTATTGGCAAATGGCATTAATCGCCCCGGTGAAATGGTGCGTTCGGTCGAAGGGTTATCGACCAAGGTACTGAATGAATGTTTGAAGCGAAATGTGGAGTTCGGGATTTTAAATAAGCAAATGTTCAACGAACTGCCACCAAGAGTTGAGTATCAAGTGACACCCTTTGGTGAGAAGTTTTTACTGATTCTAGATCAACTGGAAAGCCTGCAAAACGAAATCGACGAGATGTAAGCCCAAACCAGTCAAACGAATAGCAGACACAGCAAGCAAACTTAGCTCACTGGCATTTTTTCAAAGCGACCTTTCACAAAATCAATGAAGGTTCGAATTCGACTGGGTTGATAGCGGTCTCGATGGTAGATCGCTGAAAAGTCCACTTTAGGTACTACCCACTCATCAAACACCTGCTCTAGTTGTCCGTCATTGAGTTCTTGTAAGCAATAGATAGTGGGAACTCGAATAATTCCGTTACCCGACTTAGCACCCTGCACCAACACTCGGCCATTTTTACATTGCAGCCTGCCCGTAACATGCACATCGACCGTTTTCTTGGTGTCGTCCAACGCTTGAAAACTCCACTTACGCACCGAGCCTGTTAAACAATCATGATGGATAAGGTCCTTAGGGTGATTTGGCTTTCCTTTGCGAACAAAATACTCTGGGCTCGCGAGTGTTCCCATCTCTATGTCCAAAAGCTTTCTTGCTATAAAACCCGCGTCTTCTAGGCTTCCCATACGAAAAGCGATATCGAAAGCGTCTTCAATCAAATCAACTCGGTTACTGCTGAAATCAAGGCTAATGCTGATGTCTGGGTAGAGCTGCATGAACTCATTGACCAGATCCGCGATGATCACCTCACCCAAATAACCACCAACACAGTTTACTTTTATGTCGCCGCGTACTTCTTCGACATCGTCCACAGCAGCAATCAAAGCTTGGTCTATATTATCTAAGGCTTGTTCACATCTCGCGTACAGATCTTGCCCTGCGTGAGTCAGCCTCAAGGTTCGTGTGGTGCGGATAAACAATGTCACGCCCATCTGCTTTTCTAAACTACTCACTTGGCGTGATACGTGGGAGCGAGACACATCAAGCTCCTCCGCCGCTTTAGTGAAGTTACCTAAACGAGCGATAAGCACGAAAGAACGAATATCAGATAGGTTAATTTGATTGAGCATAGTCGCCAACTTACTTGTGAAATTTGAAGATGATGAAGCTATAGAGTTATGACGCTATAAAGCTATAGAGTGAACGCTTTTATTGTTGCACTACAGCAACAGTGTTTCAAGTAAAGCGCTATATATCAACAATACTATTTTCCTTAATATACCCCCATCGCAACGAAACAAGACAACAAGCACTTGATTCGAATGCACTTAAACAATACGTCGTAGCCAACCGACGCAATTAAAGTACAGAGGAAATAAAATGAAAAAACTAATCGTAATTACAGGTGCAAGCTCTGGTATTGGTGAAGCAATCGCTCGTCGTCTAAGCGGTGAAGGTCACCCTCTGCTACTTCTAGCTCGTCGTGTTGACCGTCTTGAAGCGCTTAACCTACCAAACTCTCTATCTGTGAAAGTAGACGTAACAGATAAAGCGTCTTTTGATGCGGCAATCGCACAAGGTGAAGCGAAGTTTGGCCCTGTAGATGCGCTTATCAACAACGCAGGTGCAATGCTTCTTGGCCAAATCGATACTCAAGATGCTCAAGAGTGGAAGACAATGTTCGATGTGAACGTAATTGGTCTTCTAAACGGCATGCAGTCTGTACTTGCTCCAATGATGGAACGCAACACAGGTACTATCATCAACATCAGCTCAATTGCGGGTAAGAAAACATTCCCAAGCCACGCTGCTTACTGTGGTACTAAGTTCGCGGTTCACGCTATCTCTGAGAACGTTCGTGAAGAAGTAGCAGCTTCAAATGTTCGTGTTACCACTATCGCACCGGGTGCTGTTGAGACTGAACTTCTGTCTCACACTACATCTCAAGAGATCAAAGACGGTTACGATTCTTGGAAAGAAGACATGGGCGGTGTATTGGCACCTGACGATATTGCTCGCGCTGTATCATTCGCTTACCAACAACCACAGAACGTTTGTATCCGTGAAATCGCTCTAGCACCGACTAAGCAACAGCCATAGGCCTTTGCTATCGCGACTAAATCAGCGATGAACTAGAAAAGCGCCACGACTTAACAAGTCGTGGCGCTTTTTTTTGATTCAATCTAATTGTTAGCAATAAGCGAGATTAGAACTCAACGCGGTAAACTGATGTGCTACCACTTACTTCGTTGCCAACCGCAATAAAGTGGTTACCAGAGCGAGTGAAATACTTGATTGACTCTGGGCCTAGGTCACCCGCTTTCGAGTTGTAAGTATCGTTGTCGCAATCGCCGTCTTCATCAACTTTAGTGCACACTGGTTGTGTAAAATCTCGGTTGTTCAAGTAACTGATGAAACTTGCGTTTTCAGGCTGTGTTACGTCGTAAACCATGATGCCACCTTGGCGCTCAAGACCAATAAAGGCATAGTGCTTACCGTTAATCTCAGCCACTTCGATAGCTTCAGGTTCTACCCCTTTATCATCACTGCGATCGTCACCACTTTGGTTGTTATCATTGGTGCTATTGAAGTTTGCAGGATCTTGTTCAAGAACGATTCGAGCAAAGTCATCACCGCTATCAAACACTAACTCGCCAGACTCATCCCAGATCGAGAAAGAACGGCTACCGAATGCTTGAACCTTTTGGTCAGCAGCAAGTGTTGCTTGTGGCTTAATCACTTTAAGACGAGCAAGTTGTTTGTTGTCTTTCAACGCACCAGCCAATGGATGGTTAGCGTCAACATCTAACTTCTTGCCACGCACTTCATCAACATAAGCAATACAAAAGTCTTTTTCTGTTGTGTAGTTTTCAGTGCCTTGGTAGTCGTCACCATCCCACTCAAACCCTTTATCATCACACACTTTTTGCGTCGTCTTGATGCCATACTCGCGGCCATCGCCTTCGTTTGCCGTCACGATGTAGGTGTTACCATCAACGCTGTAGCTGGTGATGCTATCAGGCATGTAAAGCCCTTCTAACATTGCGTAGCTTTGTAGGTTGCCGATGTTTTTGTCTTTGTTCGATGCATCCAACTGAGCGGTATCCCAAGGCTTGCCGCCTAGTCCAAGAATCGCATCCACTTCTGAAGTTGCCACGTCAATTGCTGCTAATGCATTGTTCTCTTGCAAGGCAACGTAAAGTTTACCGTTATCAGCAAACGTCAGGTATTCCGGCTCTAGATCTTGAGCAACGGTCGCATTCGGAGCCGAGATTCGAACCTTGTCAGTCAGTTCTGCATGGCGAGGCTGACCTTGATTGAAGGCCTTGAAATCAATTTGAGTCACTTTTGCTTGTAAAGGACCATTAGCTAAATCAACCAGCGTCACAGAGCCTTCAGGATCAATGCTGTAATCCGCATTCGGCTCACCTTCGTTTGCTGATGCGATGTAACGGCCGTCTTTCGAGAAGCTCACCATGTCTGGTAATGCGCCAGCAGTGTAAGTGGTGATCAGCTCTAGTGTATCTGAGCGATAAAGCGCAATTATGCCATTTTGTTGCTTGTCAGCATTTTCGATCGCGACAGCAACTAAGCCTTGATGAGTCGATACACTGTTCGCAGCACCGATATTAATACCCGAAGCCGCAGCGGCTGATTGAAGGTCGATAGAACCCTCAGATGTCGGTGCGCTATCAGCGTTCATCGACAACACATCGACTTTCTGCGCTTGCGCGTTAACCACATAAAGCTTATCGGTACATGAATCGTAGCTGACGATTTCGGCTGCAGAAGTATCAAACGGAGCGTCAGCAATAGAGCTGCCCACCAAAGTAAGCCCACTTACCACCGCATCGCTCGCGATTGGCTGTTGGATGGATTGGCATTGAAGGCTAAAAGCATCAAGTGATGTTTGAGATGATGTTGTCGGCTTTGAAGTTGATTGAGAACAACCAACGAGAGCCGAGCTTACCGCGATAGGTAGTAATAAAGTCAGCTTATTAAATTTACGATTCATATATCCTCCATAATTTGAATCGCGATCATAGAGGCCGCTTATGACAGTTATCTTTCTCTTTTATTAACAATAGGTGACGACAATCGGTTTCTTTTACCCATAACAACAGAGGGTTGGAATGAGCATTCCATTAACAAGCAAGCAAAAAAAAGCGCCCAAGCTGGCTGGTGCTTGAGCGCCTTTAGTAAACTGAATAGGTAGGTTAGAAGTTGTAACCACCACCGATCATGAATACCCATGGGTCGATATCAACGTCTGTTTTGAACGTGTCTGTAGCCGTTTTGTATGTCGCTGTAGTACCGATGTCTGCGTACCAAACCGATGCGTTTAGGAACCAGTCCTCATTGATCATGTAGTCAATACCAATGTTTGCAGCAAGGCCCCAAGAATCATCCAAAGACACATCCGTTAGGCCTGCATTTTTGCCGTTAGCATTCAATCCTTCGTCAAAGAACACAGTGTAGTTGATGCCCGCACCTACGTAAGGACGGAAGTCGCTGTTCGCCTCACCAAAGTAATATTGAACCATGAACGTTGGCGGGAGGTGTTTAGTATCAGCAATTTTACCTAGACCGTTTACAGAAATGCTGTGAGAAAATGGGCTTGCTGCTAGGACTTCAAAACTGATGTTGTCAGTGAACATGTAACCGAAAGTAAGACCAAGTTGAGTATCAGAATCAACTGAGAATTCTAGGTCAGGGTTGTTAAGTACAGCGTCACTGCTGTCGTTTGGAGATACTGTTGCTGCACCTGCACGGATGATGAAATCACCTTCTTTATGAGCAAGAACATTCGTTGACATAAGAGCCGCAATAACCGCAATACCACATACTGTTTTTTTCATTATTATTTCCTTGAGGGCTTCATTTTATTGGTGAATGAGTAATCATTTCTTATTTTGCGTGCAAGTTATCACAGAATACCCCTACTTTATTGATGGAAATCAATTTGTGAAAGGTTATGATTATTTGTGTAAATTTATATCGACCCGATCACTTTATTCCTTCATTTTATTGACAGTTTTGTAATGCGACTTTTCCGTGCATCATTTTGTTAACTCTGCCTTTTCACTTTGCTCGGATCTCTTTGGATCAAAATAGAGCAATCCAACATCCCGTACGCATCAATTTGGTGCAGTCTCGCAGAGTTCGTTCTCACCTCGTTTAATATTCAATGAGTTACATTTGGCTTGGTGCTTGCAAGTCTATGTTCATAATCATAAATACATTGAGGTTCTGACTATGCAAGACACTCTAACAATCGTTCTGGCCGGCGGTGTTGGCTCTCGGCTTTCCCCTCTCACCGATAACCGCGCAAAACCTGCGGTACCTTTTGGTGGTAAATATCGAATCATCGATTTCACACTCGCGAACTGCCTGCACTCAGGGCTTCGCCAAATTCTAGTACTGACTCAGTACAAGTCTCACTCTTTGCAAAAACACTTACGTGATGGTTGGTCGGTTCTTAACCCCGAGCTCGGCGAATACATCACCAATGTTCCCCCGCAAATGCGCACAGGTGACAGTTGGTATAGCGGCACGGCAGATGCGATTTATCAAAACTTGTATCTGCTATCTCGCAGTGAAGCTAAGCATGTAGTCGTGTTATCTGGCGACCACATCTATCGCATGGATTACGCACCAATGCTCAAGCAACATAAGCAGAATGAAGCTGACTTGACGGTCGCCTGTATGGAAGTGTCGATTGATGAGGCCAAAGAGTTTGGTGTGATGGAGATAGACGAATCTCTACAAATCAATAGCTTTACCGAGAAGCCACGTTACCCCGCGTGCGTACCCGGCAGACCGACCCGAAGCATGGCTTCAATGGGAATTTACATCTTTGATAAAGAAGTGCTTACTCAAGCACTACTTACGGACGCAGAAGATCCGGACTCAAGCCACGATTTTGGTAAAGACATCATTCCAAAGTTAGTCGGCAACAACAGTGTTTATGCGTATAAGTTTGGTGATGAAGAAGGACGCGTAACCCAAGACGCTTACTGGAGAGATGTGGGTACGATCGACTCTTATTACCAATCGAATATGGACCTGTTGAAACCAGCCTCACCTATCGATTTGTACCAACCGGATTGGGCAATTCGCACCTATGACCCGCAACTGCCGCCCGCACGAACCATTGCTTCGGTAGAAGGCAACCAGGGGATATTCATCAACTCGATGATCGCGAATGGGGTGGTGATTGAAGGTGGTTCAGCGCAAAACTCTATCTTTTTCCCTAAGGTAAAAGTCAGCAATGCCGCGATTGTGATTGATAGTATTCTGTTTGAAGACGTGGAGATCGGGCGAAACTGCCACATTCAAAACTGCATTATCGATAAGAACGTTAAAGTGCCAGATGGGACTCAAATTGGCATAGATAGCCTTGCCGACGCCAAGCGCTTCCACATATCAAAACAAGGAGTAATAGTGGTGCCCTCTTCTTATCAGTTTGAAGAGTGATACTCCCTCTAGCGTAGCTTCTTATTAAACGACAAAAGGCAGCGAATTCGCTGCCTTTTTATTTGGTTAGATGTTCTCAAGCATAGCTTATTTAATAAGAGCGAACTCTTTAAAAAGGACCCAACTCAATCATTTGAGCAATCACAACCGAAACTAACGCACCCACTGACCAGAACAAGAATAACGGTAAGAAGAAACGAACCCACTTGGTGTAAGGCACTTTTGCAATCGCTAGTACAGCCAGTAAGCCACCATTGGTTGGGTAAATGTAGTTAGAGATACCATCGCCCAATTGAGAAGCCAACGCCGCTACTTGACGAGTTACTTCACCAATGTCTGCCAATGGAATGATAATTGGCATGGTGATTACTGCTTGGCCACTGCCCGACGGAATAAACAGGTTAATCGCAGCTTGTGAGAAGTAGATACCCGCCGCAGCTACAAGCTTAGAGCTGCCTGAAATGATCTGAGCAAGGTAGTAGATGATCGAGTCAACAATCTTCGCGTCTTCCATAATGGTCAACACCGAGCGTGCAAAGAAGATGATCAACACAGCAACCAATACATCGCTGACACCTTTGGTCCAGTATTCACAGATCTTGTTAGGAGACAAACCCGCCACTAAACCTGGAATGATCGCCATTGCCACAAATGCACCCGCAATCTCGGTAAAGCCAAAGCTGATCGTCAGAGTACCGAAGATCATGTATGCGAATACGCCTAAGAATGCGATACCAGCGAACTTTTCACGTGTGGTCAGTGTTTTCGCTTCAACATTTGATTCGTAGTGGTAACCCGTGCCGTGTAGCAAGCCCTTAGTTGGGTCTTGCTTTACTTTGCGAGCGTAACTCAACACATACCAAGCGCCCGTCAAAAGCATGAACATGCCAACAATAAAGCGATACCACATGCCCGAATACATAGGGAGTTCAGCAATAGTGTGTGCAATACCCGTGAAGAATGGGTTTGCCAATGCGGCCGCAAAACCCGCACAACTCGCGAGTAGGACAACACCGAGAGCCGTGATCGCATCGTAGCCAAGCTTGATACAGATAGGGATCATCAGCGAGATGAAAATGACATCAAGCTCACGCATCCCCGTGAAGGTTACGTTGAAGAAGATCGCCGTCATGATCACAGGCGCAATCACGTACAAACCTTGCTTCTTAAGCTTAGTGGTGAGCGCAACAACCGATGCATCTAACAGACCCATGTGTTTGATAATACCGAAAGCACCACCAACAAATACCACAACACCCATCACGCCAGAAGCGGATTTGAAGCCTTTAAAAAATGATTCGAAAAAAGAGGCTAATGTTGTTGGATTGCTCGCTAACAGTGTGTAGCTGTCTGGGTCGATAACCGTGCGACCATTCATGACCACTCGCTCGAATTCACCAGCAGGGATGAAGTAAGTTGCGATTGCAGCAACGATCACCATGATAACCAAAGAGAGAAACGGGTGGTTTACTTCTTTCTCTGTCGAAGCTGTATTACCAGCTGGAGATGTAGGTACGGATGTAGATACCGTAGACGTCATATAGACTCCTTACTTGTCAGCAACCAAGAAGTACTTGGCCGCCAAGGGGGATTTTTGGGAAAACGAAACCCTTCACGCTGAACTAAGTTCGCGCTAACTAGGCTGTTTCTAAAAGGCCTTTGATAGATGGTGCTCTCAAATGTACATAGTGAAGTAGCGAGAACTACTCTCTTTGCGTCCGAGCAAAATGCAGATGTTCAGCCAAGTCAGGCCAAACTGAATGAGGTCATTACAAGCAGATAAACAGAAAAAGACTGTTTGGGTAATGCGTTTTTTATCAATTACAAAGACAAGCGGCGCATACTAGCACAACAGGCAGTAAAATGTCAGGAAAGCGTGATTTTTGTCACATTTTGTTGACCATAAAAAAGCGCCCTGTAAAACAGCGCGCTTTGATCAATATATCGAGAGACAGATATAACCGGTTACTTGGGTGCTAGCTCGTAGTTCTCTTGCATTTCATGAGGGGCAATCCCGTACTCATAATCTGCTAAATAGCCATCCTTATAAACCTTCATGCCTTTTTCATCCCAGCTCACTTTAATCACTGCAGTTTTACCATCTTCACTGCCCATCAGCTCTAACATTTCAGCATCGATCTTAATCGCCTTGATGGTTTTAATGCGCTTAAACGGCTTAAATTCTGTGGTCGATGTTGGCAGTGAACCATAACTGCTGATCCACGTCTCTTTTGGCACCAACCATTGGTTGAAAACATCATCAACAATCGCTTTCGGCATGCTTGCAATAACCACATCGTCTGTCATTACATTATTGGTTTCTAAGCTGTAACCACCCTTTCCATCTGAAACGTAGGTAGGGAAATCAACGCCAATTTCAGACTCAGCAGGCAAACGGCCTAGCGTCACCGACTTCTTAACGTAAAGTTCTGCAGTTTCAAATTGCTGCATGATCTCTGGAATTTTCTGAAACTCAACAGGCGCAGAAAAAGCATTAAAAGCGAAAGAAAGTGAAGCTGCGATGGCAGCCAATTTAACAGGCATTTTCATGGTAACGGATCCAAGTTTAACGAAGTTGTTATGGTATCCCGTACTAACAAATACCTCAATAAACTGCAGCGGCTTATATTGGTAATTGTGATATTGAGTGACGAAATCATCAGTAGTTAATGTATTCCCGTTCTCGACTCTACCGCGACGAAATTCCCCTTCCCCACAATTTCAAACGATAAATCAGTCCCATTTTTACCGTACTGTCAGCCTTATGTCAGTGGCGCAAAATGGTAAGTCCTGCATTCGAACAAAACTAAAATGAGACCTCGATCATCATTTTGAGGTTCTCATGAAGGCTATTTACATCATTGCTGCCGCGCTATTGCTGAGCAGTTCTTTGGCAAACGCAAACGTGCACAAATGGAAAAATACCGAATTTCAGACCTACTCAGACAAAACACAGGTCAGGTTTCTATTGGTAAACCGTTACACCAAGCAAGCCGACTACTACCTGCGAATTGATGACAAAGAATTTCCAAACAAGATCCAATTAACTGCAAATCAAGAGATTGAGCTGGATATCAATGTGAAGACACCAGCAGGTCAAACGACCAAGAAAAAGATCTGCACACGCATGGTGACGGACTCTCCGAACAGCTACGAAGTGTGCACCAATCTTAAGTTCAAGCGCTATTAACCCAATTCAAACGGTACTAACGATGCAAAAAATCATAACAACGCTGTGCAGGGCTTTATTGACTGTCGTAGCACTGGCTATCGCTTCATTGACCAGCCTTTCTATAACGAGCCCTGCAATAGCGAACCCGATACCGAGTGTCTCCAACCCATCAGGAACCGACCGAGTTCGTACCTCTGAAGGTGCTTCGTGTGAGCAAGCCATTTCCACGGGCAAAACAGTTCAGTTCGGTACTTATGGCTCAACGGGCAATGAAGATAGCGATAGCTATTACAACAACTATTACTACCAGAATCAGGATGAAGCAGGCATTTACGCCGCCGTCACACTGCAGTTTGGTGGTGAGGATCGAGTTGACTGTCGTCGACTCTACGAGTTCGAGCTCCGTGAGCGAGAACGTTTAGAAGAGCTAGCTCAAGCGGAACATGAGCTCAAGCTATTACAAATCGAAGCAGAGAAATATCGCCTGCTGAAGATGAAACAAAGCAATACCACTTTTTCGGAGTAAAAGATGCTTAATAAAAAACCATTACTTGGCTTAGCAGCCATATCAATTTTTGCCACTGGATCGGCATTTGCACAACCTCCCGGTGATGGAGATGACAAAACCGGAGATGTCGTGTTTTCGGCATCGGTTGAATCTCAATGCGGTATAGAGGCTACAGAAGATAAAGCTGACCTAGCCTTTGGCGAAAATTACAATGATTCCCATGCGACTGTGAAACTGGTGAGTAACAGAAATGGAATTAAAGTTAGAGCCGAAGAGGTAAAAATCGAGTCTTTTGACGGACAAATCCAAAAAAGCGATGTCTTTTTCCAATCAACGGGTACCACAGAACTCGACCAATCCGCGATTGGGTGGGAGTCAGGTGTAGACATCACCCGTGATCAAATCCGTGAAGACAACAATATGAACCTATTCGCGCGTGTTGCTGTTGATGAAAGCAACCTAGATGCAAGTGACGATTACGAAGTGAAGACAAAATGGAAGATTGAGTGTAACTAACCATCATCTCTCCCACGGCAAGCCCTCTAATCACGAGGGCTTACTGACTTAGAGGCTTTATGAAAACCTTACTATTATTCTTGTCGATCTTATTTATCGCCCCCTACGCTGTCAGCACTGGGTTTGATAAACAAGAAGTCGAACAGTTCAACCAAATATGTGTCGATGGTTCAAACAATCACGAGCGCCGAATCTTTGATGCACTCTCAAATTCTGAATACATCGACTGGTCGAGTATTGAATTAATCGACACGGAAAGTCGTGTTAACTACACCGATACCACAGTCGCAGCTAAGCAAAAGGGGCGCGTCACTTGCGATCTGATTGTTGAATACAAATATCATCATGCCGACATTGTGCTGAGCTCGAGTTATCAGGTATCCCTCAAAGATAAGCAAACCATCAGCAATGTGGCAGTCACCGAACAAGCGGTCACGGACTTTATTGTCCGCGTTATGGTGAACTAACATGCTGCGTTTTGTTATCGCGTTCATACTACTTAGCTTATCTAGCTGTACATTTGCATCCAATAATCACTCTACATTGAGCTTTAAAAAGCATGTGCGGGAGCGCTGCGGGCTAGAGGTGATTAATAACCAAGGTGAGATGAGCTTTGGCCAAGACTACGATGGCCGAGCGATCACGCTTAAGCTGGAATCCAATCGAAAAGATTCGCGATTGCTGCTCAAACTGCAACATATTGATCTAGGCTCAATTGATGAGTCTCGTATCTCAGAGCTCGTACGATTCAAAGTTGAAACGCCCGTTCGTTATGAAGGAGACATCAATTATTGGCGTCAGGGCGTGGAGTTTCCTAGCGAGCAACTCGCATCGAATAAAGAAGTCGCGATTCAAGCGCGTATCACTATCCCAGAGTCACAACTGACAGCGGGTGAGTTTCACTTCAATATGGAGTGGGCAATTGAGTGTCTATAAATTCGCAACTTGAGCGTGGCTTTTTATCAAAGCCAAAGATATTCACTAAGTGACAAGTTCGGAATTATAAAACTGACGAAGAGTGATTCACTGGGATTGAGCGCTGAGTTAGAGCAAATTATCAAGGATGGAGTATTTTTGAACATGTCTCGAAAACACGAAACATAATATGCGATCAGTTATTCGGACTTTCAAGGGAGGAAGGAGAGATTATTTGATAACACTGAAGTGAATCACACATGTGTACTTTCTCTGTTGGTTAATCTATCCGATGTTTGCTACGTTTAAATGACACAGTCATTGGAAAGGTATGATTTATGAAAATAAACGTTCAAACACATCACGTATCAATTAACGACGACTCACGTAAAGACATCGAAGGTAAATTCGAAAAGATATCTAACCATTTTCCATCACTGATTAGCTGCGACATCATCATTACAAAAGAACATGGTCAACATCAGGTTGAAGTGTTCACCAACTACGAAGGTGTACGTGTAAACGCAAAAGCTACAGATGACGTTATGTATCCGGCTATCGCATCAGCGATCAAGAAGCTAGAAGCAGGCCTAAGTAACCGTAAGGGACAATTAAAAGCAGACCTACACGAGAAACCAACAAGTACCAAGCCAGAGATTGCTTCGGACATCATCCAAGAGATGAAACTGGTATAATTCCTCAAGTAGCTCAAGCTTACTAACGAATAGAAGCTTATAAAGAATTGCAAAGCCAGCACACGTTGCTGGCTTTTTCGATCTTGAGACCCCATCATCCTCTATCGTCACCAAATCGCTATTTCAGCTCAAATTCATATCGTCTTTAAATCCCTTAAGTCTCTGGTTGCTATAACAATCACCAATAGTATTTGGTACAGTTATAAGTAGAAACCTAGACCAAAACGGAATATTTGTTATGAAGAAAGTCGCGTTGATCCTTTTCCTAGCCACTCAGTTAATGGCTTGTACCGAGGTTGGCAGTGAAGCTTGGTGTGCGGATATGAAAGAAAAGCCTAAAGGTGACTGGACGGCGAATGAAGCGGGCGATTTTGCTAAGCACTGTATTTTCTAAGCGCTCGCTTTCCGTTAAATACAGTTAAATTCAGAACACACCGCATAAAAAAACGACCGCTAGGTAGACCGAATTACCTAGGGTCGTTTGAGCTTTAAAATGCTAGATAGACAAGCTCTCAACTTTCACACGAAACACATGTCAAAAACAACATAGTGAACACAGTACATCGGTTAGATCAGTTTGTTACGGATATGGATAACCACCGCTTCAGCAACGATAACCACCGCAAAAATACTCACTAATACCATCGAAACTTTTTGCCATTCAAAAAGGTTTTGCGCATCATTTAGCACCACACCAATACCACCAGCGCCCACCAAACCTAGTACCGCAGATTCACGCACGTTGATGTCCCAACGGAATAACACAATTGAGTAGAACGCTGGCATCACTTGTGGCCAATACCCTTTCAGTAAGATACTCATCCACGAAGCACCCGTTGCGCGTAAAGCTTCGATAGGCCCCATGTTCACTTCGGCAATGGCTTCCGCTAATAGCTTCCCTACAAAGCCGATACTGCGAATTGCAATTGCCATGATACCTGCGAGAACACCGGGGCCAAACAGTGCGATAAACAGTAATGCCCAAACCAACGAGTTCACCGAACGTGAAGACACGAGGAAGAATTGAGCAACCCAGTTCAACGCTTTATTTGGAGTAATGTTTGGTGCGTTCAACAACGCCAAAGGAATCGCAAACACCAAAGTAAACAGTGTGCCCAATGTCGCGATGTGTAAGGTTTCAATCATCGCCGCGTGAATCGATTCTGGATAGAAGCCGTAGTCCATTGGCACCATTCGCTCGAACATATCTGCAAATTGAGCGGGCGCGTCATAAAGGAACTCAGGAATCACTTCTACCGTCTGCCAAGACCAAACAATGGCACACACTAGGCTAAGGTAAACAGCGAATCGAGCCACACGTTCGTTGGGTGTAAAGCGCTGCCACTCTCTATCGATAGATGCAGTTGTCATTAGAAGATTCTCCTAACAATGTTGGAAAGAAATTCACCGACAAGAATCAGTGCGATAATGGTGATCAAAATAGCGGCGACGAAGTCGTAATCAAAACGTTGGAAGGCAGAGAAAAGTGTCCCGCCAAGGCCGCCCGCACCTACGATGCCAACCATGGTTGAGTTGCGAAGATTGGAATCTAACTGGTAGCTTGCAAAGCCGATAAAGCGCGTGAAAACCTGTGGCATAACGGCATACAAAATCACACTAGTAAAGCTAGCACCTGTTGCTTTAATCGCTTCAACCGGTTTAAAGGAGATCTCCTCAATTGCTTCTGCAAACAACTTGGCGATAAAGCCAATCGATGCAAACACCAAGGTCAAAATTCCTGCTAGCGCACCAAAGCCCACCGCTTTCACAAACAAGATGGCGATGATCACTGGGTGAAAAGAACGGCACAAGGCAATAAAACCACGGATTGGCGTTGATACGATTGACGGCATCATGTTTCTCGCGGCAAGCAGGCCTAAAAATAGTGAGATAACAATGCCGAAAAAGCTTGAGATAATCGCGATCTGTAAGCTCTCCGCTAAACCACTTAACAACAAGCTGGTACGAGAAAAATCAGGCGGAAACATTCGAGATAGTAATCGTTCACTTTCACCAAAGCCGATGATCAAACGATCAAACGTCAGCCCTAATGTCGAAAAGCTGTAGAACAGGTAAGCAATAATGCCAGCGATGATCGCACGGTTTGTCCATGACACCTTGAATGGGTTTTCATGGCTCGCTAGCGATGCGTTTGACGAAACGCTTGGCGACGAGCTTGGGGTTAATCCAGCCATGACTCACCCCCGTAGATGATTTTCAGATCTTCTTCTGAAATGCCTTCTGGGCTGCCATCATAATGCACCTTGCCATTACACATACCGATGATGCGTTTTGCATAACGCTTGGCTAGGTTCACATCGTGGATATTCACCAACACCGGGATGTTTTTCTGCTCAGCGAAGGTTTCCATCAACTCCATGATCTCAACCGCGGTTTTCGGGTCAAGTGATGAGGTAGGTTCGTCAGCAAGAAGAATATAAGGGTCTTGCATTACTGCACGAGCGATACCAACACGCTGCCTTTGACCGCCAGACAAGCTGTCGGCACGTTGGTTTGCAAAGTCTTGTAAGCCAACAAACTCCAGTAGCTCAAACGCTTTTGCTAAGTCTTGTGCTGAGTAGTTGCGACGCCACGCATTCCAAGCTGTCATATAGCCTAATCGTCCACTCAACACGTTTTCGATAACCGTTAAGCGCTCTACCAAGTTGTACTCTTGAAAGACCATACCGATATGACGGCGCTGTTTACGAAGTGCTTGGCCTTTTAGTTGAGTCAGGTCAGCACCATCAAAGATGATTTCACCTTGGCTTGGGTCATTAAGGCGATTGATACAACGCAGAAGTGTACTTTTCCCGGTACCCGACGGGCCAATAATCGCAATGATACCAGGCTCGTCGATATCAATATTAATACCTTTAAGGATTGGCTTGCCTGCCACATATTCATGAAATAGGTTGTTGATCTTTATTCCGTCATAGCTTGCTACGGCCATACTGCATTTCCTTGTGCGAATTTTAGAATGATCAATGCCCTACCCGCGAGGGCATAGATACTTAATTGAAGTAAGTGTTCTGGGAGACCTAGGCTTGATATGAAGCCTAAGCCTTCTTTGGAACTAAGAGTTAGCCGTTGTTTGCTTGTTTCGCTAACTCAGCGGCTTTTTTCTTTGCACGTTTAGCGGCGTCTTTTTCAGCCAGTTTTTTCAAACCTGCTTTGGTGTAAGCCGTGCCTGTCGCGTGGGCGATATCACGAATCACATCCCACTCTTCTTTGTAGCTGATTGGCGAGAAACGGTCTGCACCTTTGAATGATGCACTCATCTCTGGTGTGAAGCGGTAACTGAAGAAAGCTTCGTTGATCTTCTCAACTAGCTCTGGTTTTAGGTTGTAAGCGTAACCGAAAGCAGATGTTGGGAAGCGTGGGCTGCGGTAGATGATCTTAAGTTCAGAATCATCAACACGACCTGCTGCCACCATACGATCGTACACGTCAGATGCCACAGGTGCTGCATCATAGTCGCCATTGAAGACACCTAAGATAGATTGGTCGTGTTTACCTGAGTAAAGCACTTTGTAGTCTTCATCTGGCACTAACCCTTTAGCTGGAAATAACGCACGAGGAGCTAGGTTGCCAGAGTTTGATGATGCAGAAGTGTGTGCAACCTTTTTGCCTTTTAGATCAGCCATCGTGTTGATGCCGCTATCTTTACGCACAATGGTGATCAGATTGTAGCCTTGAAAACCAGACTCATCGCCTTTCACTGCAATTGGAACGTAACCCGCTAGGTTAACCGCGTAGCCAGTTGGGCCCGTAGAGAAACCAGCAACGTGCAAACGACCAGAACGCATCGCTTCTACTTGTGCAGAGTTCGAGTGCACCGTGTAGTAAATCACTCGCTTACCTGTGATTTTACTTAGGTGAGCTTGGAAGTCGGCAAACGCATCTTTGTATAGCGCAGGGTCTTCTACTGGTGTGTAGGTGAACACAAGCGTACTTGGGTCATTCCACTTGTCTGGATTCTTTGGTGAATCTGCCACCAAATCTTGGTTTTCATCACAGTATCGATCGTCTAACACACCACGGCTAGTGCAATCGCTTGCCATAGCCATTGAAGGAAGTAGTAATGAGCTAGCGATTAACAGTCCTTTAACACTGATTTTCATATTCAAACCTTACTTTTACTTATTGTTGAAAGTCGCCTTCACTATTGCAGCCTTTGTGCCATGTTTTTATTTATTTAAATTCAACAAGTTAATGGGAATCTCAAATTCAACAATCTATTTTGAGTCATTCATGTCCAACCCAAAAGCTTACATTTGGGTCATTTATGGCCCATCAATTTTGTTGGTAAAAAAAGAGCCCGAAGGCTCTTTGGTTCACTGCTTTTTCTCGTATTATTCTTCAATAATCCAGATAACTTAGGCGTCGCTGTCCATGCAGTTTGCGTAGTAAGTGACCGTTGCTGGCCAGTCACTGAATACGCCCATCACACCAACATCTTGCGCCAACACATCGAGCATTTTCATCATATCGCCATCATTGTTGATGCCGTCTTTCACGCTCTTGTAGTACCAACCGCCGCCTTGAGCGAGTGGGCCTGAACGTTCCAGAGTCCATGCGATAATATCGAGCTCTGCACCTTTAGCGAGCTTGGCGTAATTAGACGCAACCAGTTCGTTGTTCTCATCTAGTTCAACCAGAGCAAACAGAGGCGGCGCGATGATGTTTACACCCGCATCGTGCAGCTCTTTCATGTTCTCAACAGATGCGACAAAGTCCGCTTGCTCGTAAACACGGTCATCAAGATAAACGGCTTGCTTGCCGAACTTAGGTGCTGCTTTAATCCAGTACTTCACATCATCTAGGTTGAACGATTGCAAGTAAGTCTCCGAAGGTTCAAAACCCGCTTCTTTGAGTTCATCCACCAGCTTTTGCGCGTACATCTCTTGGCTGAAGCCATTGAAAGGCATTTCAGCCGCTGCCGATTTCAATTCAGGAGTCACTTTCACACCGTGCTCTTTAAACAGCGCCGCACTTTCTGCGTGTGTCATCAACGTCCCGCTCTGGCTGTATAGATCCGTTCTCCAACCCGGAGTACCGTTCATGTACTCTTCGACTGTGGTGGCTTTCGGGTTCGCCCCATCCATTTTTCCTTTTAACGTCTTAAACTCCGCCAGCGTGAAATCGGAAGTACGACACTCAACCTGAGCATCTTCACCTGTCGCAGGGTTCGCAGGTTTAAATGGAACTGAACACTTCTTAGCAAGCTCTGGGTGAGCCAATACATCGGTTGTAGTGTGCAGGTCACTTTGAGAATGTCGACACACCAATTCCTTATCTTTAGTGAAAGTAACATCACACTCTACGATACCTGCTCCCATCTGAATTGCCGCTAAGTAAGATTCTTTGGTGTGTTCAGGAAACTGCATTGCAGCTCCACGATGCCCAATAGAAAAATCACTACGATGAAAAGGCCCTTCGCTACAACTGAGCAGCTTGGTTTTCAAAGGGCTCTCGTCCATATTGTTGACTAAAAAGAGGGGACGAGGTCCTAGGTTTGCTGACTCTGTCGCCGCCCATGCTGTCATTGAGCTAACGCCGAGTATCAGAGCAATCGAACCTTTCAGTATTTGCTTCATGTTTGTATCTCCTTGCAACAAGCAATTATTTTTCTAATTTCCTTAATCCGGTCATTTCTACTTTCTGTGAGATGACCTCATGTGGGCTGATGCCACAATGTAGGGATTGCACGCTTTGTGCCAAATGTTAAAACTCTTTTATTACAATTACTTGAAACAGTTAATCATTCGACTAAATGATAAATGGGTCATTGTTGTCTTGTGCTTTTTTCTTCTGCTTTGTCTTTTGGTTGAGGTTTGCTATTTGATAACCAACCTAGCGAGTTAAGCTTTAAAACTCTCTTTGTCCAACTGGTGTTTCTTCATTTTTCGATAAAGCGTCTTACGTGGCAGATTCAGCTTGCTTGAGACCTCATTAATATTTCCCGCGCTCTCTATCAAGGCTTCGGTTAATACATTTCTCTCGTATTGCTCCATCTGCTTATCAAAGGCAAAGTCTTCCCCTGTCGACTCACAAATTGGCGATTGAAGGTCAAAGCCATCGCCGACAATACCGAGTACAAATCGGTCGGCAACATTACGTAACTCACGCACGTTTCCTGGCCATTCATGTCGACACAACTGCTGTATCTGTTCGGGATAAATCGTCGATGGACGCGTCTTGTACTTGTGGCTTGCTTGAATCACAAAGTGGCGGAACAACACCTGAATGTCCTCTTTGCGTTGGCGCAGTGCCGGAAGGTTTAAGCTCGCAATATTTAGGCGATAAAAGAGATCGGCTCTGAACTCACCAGATTCACTGAGGCTTGCGAGGTCAGCTTTACTGGCAGCGACCACCACAATATCGACAGGTATCAATTCATTACCACCAACACGCTCGATCACTCGTTCTTGAATCACGCGTAGCAACTTAATTTGCACTGCAATCGGCATGCTTTCAATTTCATCGAGAAACAGCGTGCCACCATTGGCTTGTTCTATTTTTCCGATGCGTTTCTTATTGGCACTGGTAAACGAGCCAGCTTCATGACCAAACAACTCACTCTCAATAATGCTCTCTGTCATGCCACCGCAGTTTATTGCGACAAACGGCTTTGCCTTACGACGACTAAACTGATGCAAGGCGCGAGCAATCACCTCTTTGCCAGTGCCTGTCTCACCGTTAATGATGGTATCGACGCCAGTATGAGAGAGCGCAAGCACTTGCTTACGTATGGTATCCATCGCTTGCGATTGACCGATAACCACAGATTCAATCGGTAGTTCTGTATCCTGATCGTCGTCTAACGTTGCAGGGCTGTTTTGCTGACACTGTGCCAACGCCAAGTCGAGCTTTTCTACCAACTCACTGGCATTGAGGGGCTTTTCCAGGAAATCGAACGCTCCTAATTTCATAGCCTCGATTGCCGTCGGAATATCACCATGCCCACTCATCAGCAATACAGGAACATTGGCTGCGCGATGTTGGATTGAACTCAACAACGTAAGCCCATCCACTTGTGGCATCCGAACATCACACAGCACCACCGACTGACTGTTTGCTTTGAGGGACTTTAGACCAAGGTTTGGGTCAGTAAAGCTCGTAACACGAAAACCCTCGAGTTCCAACATTTCGCTCACGGCTTCAACAACGTCTGTTTCATCGTCGATAAGAACTATGTGTTTTTCTGAAGTCATGAGTTTGTGCCTTTTGGTAGAGTGACGATAAAGGTGGTGCCTTGGTGTTCAACCGATTCGACGTGAATCGAGCCGCCAAAGTCTTTAATTATGTTGTATGCGATAGACAAACCGAGCCCGAGCCCTTTGCCTGTGGTCTTGCGGGTATAAAACGGATCAAACAGGTAAGGAATGTCCTCTTCGGGTATCCCCAACCCGTTATCTTTAACTAATACCTGAATGGTGTTCTGGTGCTCTTTAGTGGAGATACACAGCTGAGGCCGCTCCCTGTGTTCAACGGCATCCAACGCATTGCTGATCAAATTCACCAGCACCTGCTCCAAGCGAATGCTATTGGCTCGAACCATTTGATCGCTTTGTGAGAAATACTGAATTGACACCCTACTCTGCCGAGTTTCAAAGAGATCGATCGCATCACCAATCACCTTATCCAACTCGACATTATCAATTTTGCCATCGCTCTTGCGCGAAAATGCCTTCAAGTGACGTGTAATCGCAGCCACTTTATCTAATAGGATCTCGATCTTTTTCAGGTTCTCTTCTGCTCTGTCTGGCCTATCTTTGCCTAACCACAGTTGCGCGCTTCGAACATGACTGTTTACTGCGGTCAGAGGTTGATTGATCTCGTGAGTAATGCCGACACTTAACTGCCCCAACGCGGCCAGTTTTCCGGCTTGAATGAGCTCATCCTGAGTAACACGCAGCTTGGCCTCGGCTAAGGTACGTTCTTCCACCTCGGCCTCCAATTTTCGGTTGGTTTGTTTGACGACTTTGGCTGTCGTTTGAAATACCTTTAGGTACTTAGCCATTTGCGTCACTTCATCTTTACCACGAATGGCGACTTCCGTACCTAAGTGGCCAGTCGAAATCGCGAACATGTTGTCTTTAAGCTGTAATAGCCTTTCTAAAATACTCTTGCGCACATAGAACCATGAAATAGCTGCAGCGGCTAACACACTAAAAAGAGAGAGAAAAAGTGATAAACGTTGGTTGGATTGCAAAGAGTGTTGCGCCTGCTGAATCGACTGATCAATATTGCGGTTCACTTGGCTGGTGTTACGTTCGATTTGCACAGTCAACTGATTCAAATGCTCACGGCTGTTTTGTAAGAAATACTGCTCTTGATAGAGATGATTGAGCGCTTTATTTTTCATCCCGTACAAGCTGCTATCACTAGAGGCTAGGTTGTAAATCACGGTAAGTTGGTGATCCAATTCCGGAAAGATACTTCTTAAATCGCCACTGACCCAAAGCTGCCACCACTCTTCTCCAACCTGCTCGAGTCGTAAACTGGTGTAATCCAGCTCATTAAAACTCGAGTCGTTATACAGTTTTTCTACCAAGCCTAATTGGTAATACAGCAGGGACTTTAATTGCGTGTATTGAACCTGCTCTTTGGCTGACTCAGGCAAGCTATCGAGTGAATCACTGGCTTGCTGCAATAGCGGATAAAAGCCTTCGAGTAGATTACGAAGTTCTTGGTTGAGCTGTTCAGATTCAATCTCACTTTGGTACAACAGACTGAGGCTATTGTTAACTTGAGCGATAAGATCTTTAAAATAGGAGTGATAATCGGGGAATTGCACCATAACGCTATTCATGACTGAAATAGCGTCTTCAATTTTGAGCATCGCTTGTTTGCGCTCTAAATTGGATTCCGCATCATTGAGTTGAGATGAAGTCGTGATAATCACACGCACCATGTCATTGAGGCGAGCAGCGTTATCTAAAGCGGGGATTTCACTCTCTTTTAGCTCAACAAGGCGTTGATTTAGGTTATCAAAGGTGAAACTGGAGACTACCGAGAGGAAGATGGTAGTCATCGATAACATGGCTAACGCCAGCACCAAACGCAGCTCTATGCCTTTCCAGCCAAACCACTTACGACGCGGAATCTTGATCGGAAATGGACGTTCAAAACTGTCCTTGTTATCTATCACCTCTGAGACACGACTACTCACTCGCCCCACCTTCTTCTCATCAAAAACCAACAGTAAAGGTCAATGATTCAATCAGTTAGGTGGTTAACCTGACTTAAAGCCACTTCAAATAGTTTTAGTGAAACTATGAAAACAAGAGTAATCATTAACATTTCACATAAAACACCATAACAATTATTTTATAAACCCTAGGTTGTCTGTTTTGAGAGAGAAGAAAGTGACTTCGCCGACAGAAACGTGATTACTCTATCAATACAAAAAATAGCATAGGCTTTCACCTATGCGATTTCATTAGTATTACGCCAATTTAGTGGTCGACTCAACGAGTTAAAGAATGATCATCCCATCTTGATAAGTCAGTGCTGGCGACACGTCTTGACCAAGTAATACAGGACCGTCAAGGTCGACGATTTCAGACTGCACGGCGATAGGCAGCGCTGCACGCATGGCCAGTGAGGTACCAAGCATACAGCCAGACATCAGAGTAAATCCGAGCCTTTGCGCTTCTTCGGCAAGTGCTAATGCTTCTGTCAAACCACCGGTTTTATCAAGCTTGATGTTGACCATTTCATACTTGCCCAACAACGAAGACAGTTGAGATGTGGTATGGCAGCTTTCATCAGCACACAGTGGGATAGGATGCTTGATGTGTGCCAGCGAGGCATCATGCTGTTGTGGTAAAGGTTGCTCAATCATGGCGATATCAAACTCAGTCAGCTGATTGAACAGTTCTTCGAGATTCAATCCAGTCCAAGCTTCATTAGCATCCAGTACAATTTTAACTTCTGGTGCTGCTTCTCGGACAGCGCGCACGCGTTCTACCACTTGCTCACCATCAAGCTTCACTTTTAGAAGTTTCGCACCGTTCGCCACATAATCACTGGCTTGTGTTGCCATCGCTTCTGGTGTGCCAATCGAGACTGTCATTGCGGTAACAATCTGCTTAGGTAACTCGAACAAGCTATTCGGAAAGATCTGGTCGTTCTGCTGCGCTTGATAATCCCAAAGCGCACAATCGATAGCATTACGCGCAGCGCCTCCCGTCAATGAAGACTGAAGATGATCTCGTAATTCTTCAGGATCGGTCATGCCGCGCTCAAAAGCAGTTTCAAGAGAGCTAGCAGCTTGTTGAATTTGCGCCAACACAGACTCGGATGACTCACCATAACGTGGGTAAGGCGTACACTCGCCTTGCGCTTGTTTACCATTATGCTCGATGTAAACACGAACAACATGACACTCTGTTCGGCTGCCTCGAGAGATGCGAAAAGGCGTTTGCATCGCGATAGTAATAGGTTCTGCAGTAATCTTCATAATTTCACTCGGTTGATGTTCGCTTTAACAAATGGAAACGTAGAAATGATGAAATCGTTAAAGTGAATGTCGCAAATGATCAGTAATATGTTGTACACCAAATCGCACCGGATCCGTCACTGGTACTTGATAAAGTGTGGTCCATTCTTGGCACAATGTCTCAGCCTCTTCAATGCTAATCGCCGATGTGTTCAGGCAGATACCGACCAGCTTCACATCTGGATTTGTCAGTCGCGCAGCTTGCAAATTAGCGTCAATCGTCTGTTCTATCGTTGGTAATTTTGCATGCGGAAGGTTGCGAATATGTGCTCGCCCTACTTCATGACATAACACCAACGCATCAGCTTGAGCACCATGCAACAAACCCAAACTCACGCCAGCAAAAGAAGGGTTGAACAACGAACCTTGGCCTTCAATGATGTCCCATTCGTGGTCGGTAAAATCGGGACTAATCGCTTCAACCGCGCCCGAAATGAAATCCGCCACCACAGCATCAATCGAAATACCGCAGCCTTCGATCAAGATACCAGTCTGCCCTGTCGCTTTAAACTGAGCAGATGTTCCCGCTTCTTTAAGCGATTTTTCAATCGCCAACGCCGAAAACATCTTACCTACAGAGCAATCGGTACCGACCGTAAGAAGGCGCTTGCCTTGGCGAGGCTTGCCATTACCAACGTTTAGGGCATGATCAAAATGGCGTACATCATGAAGCTTAGTCAATCCTCGCTGTTGCATGTCAGCAAGCGGTGAGAATTCACTCAAGCGCTGATGCATGCCGGATGCAATCTCAAATCCCATTTCTGCAGCGGCTAATATCGTAGGTTGCCATGAGTCAGGAATAACGCCGCCCGGGTTTGCAGTGCCAATCACGAGCGTTTTCGCACCTTGGGCTTGTGCGTCTTGTAAGGTCATATCCACTAAGCCAAGAGATACTGTCTCTTCTGTTAAACGTAATTGACCAAGGCAGATTTCTGGTCGCCATTGGTGAATCCCGCGAGCGGTTTTTGCAGCCAGTGGGTCAGTAACATCCCCAAGAAAAAGAAGGTAAGGTTGAGCGATAGACATGAGCATTCCTAATTAATAAGTCCTTGTATGGATTTACTTTAATTAAGAAGCTGAGCACTGCCGAATGCCTATTTATCGCGTGCCTATAACATGATGTTATGGGTAGCTGATGTTATGGGTAGTAATCGGAGACAGTAAACTTATCAGCTAACTGCTCTTAGCTAGCAACATGAGTGCTGAAATGAACTGTTTAGCTGCAATCGACTGTGGCGTATGTTCTGCATACAAAGTCGATACTGAGAATGGAATCTCTGGCTGCAGTGGCAATACGCAAACTGAACTGTCATTTTGGTATTGCTCTGCCGTCCACGGGTCAACAATCGCAAAACCTGCTTGGTGCTTAACCAACTCCGCAGCAGCGCTGTATCCGCGTACCGATATCGGATGATGATAATGCTCATCTCGCACAATCAAGCTTTGATGGAGCAGCAAACCCAATGGGTCACGACTATCAAGCCCAATGATTGGCAACGGATAATTGATCAGGTCATCAAGGGTTAATTCTGTCGGTAGCTGCTCAATGGTATTGGATGGAACCAGAACCTTAAGCGATTCGGTTAATAGCGTTTCAGACAATATCGCTGGCGGCGCTTCATCTCCAAATGCGATAGCAATATCAAGCTCGTGCTTCAATAACCCTGAACACAGTTCGTCACGATTGGCTGTCAGCAATTCAAAAGAGAGCTCTTGTTTATTGGAATATTGCTCGCGAGACATTTGGGCGATCACTGGAGTCAGCAATTTGGTCGCTAGAATCGGCGGTGCACCAATACGTAAATGCTGATGGCCTTGCTTCACTTTGTTGGTCAAAGATCGAAATTGACCCAGTTGTTGGTACACCTTCTCGGCTTCTGGTAGCAAGGTTTTCGCTTCAACCGTTGGCACCAGTCGTCCTTTGACACGCTCGAACAAACCAAATCCCAACTGCTGCTCGGTGTGCGCCAAAATACGCGTCACATTAGGCTGGGACACATGTAAGCTGCGTGCGGCTCCAGATACGGTTCCGGTCTGCATAATGGCGTAAAAGACTTCCAGTTGTCTTAGGTTCAAATTGACGTCCTTTGGTTCACCGAACAGGTTTAGGGCTTGGATTCAGTTGCATTAACTAAGCTATCTATCAACTTAGCTGTCTACATGAATCTAGCTATCTACGTGAATTTATTTTAGTAACTCAGCTATCGCAGGTTGAAGCACCTCAGACCAAGCTTGGTAAGCTTTGGCATTCAAGTGCAAGTCATCGCACGAGTACTCATTCGACAACAGCTTATTAGGTGACAATACTGAATTCACATCTAAGAAAGCAATGCCTTGTTGAGCACAGTACTCACCTATTTTTCTATTGAGCTGTTCCACCGAAGGATTCAAACTTTGCAGTTTAGATCCTACATAAAGCGTTGACTGCACCAATATTCGAATATTGTTTTCTTGCCACACCTTAAGCATATCAATGTAGTTCTGGTAGATATGCTCGACATCGTAACCTTGCGCTAAATCGTTTATCCCCGCCATAAAACATACTAGCTTTGGCTTCACGTTTAACGTGGTATCAATGCGGCGCAACATGCCGATTGTGGTATCCCCCGCGAGGCCGCGATTGACCATTGAGACATCACGGAAAATATCCGCCCACGGAGCCCATTCAGTGATCGAATCACCAAACATGACTAAATCTGCATTCGGAGAAAAATGACGATGATTATCTGATGTCATGATGTAACGACTCATGCTGTGGCCTCGTTGCTGAATCTCAGACTGAAGAGCAACCGCCTTGAGGATTTCACTGTCCAGTGTGCTGCTATCGAACTGAGCCAGTAACCCTTCGATGTGAGGCTTAAAAGGACTAAGACGAGTGCTCAGTTGATGGTGTTCTTTAAGGGAAGATAGCCTCTCTAACAATACGTACAGAGAGCGATTTTGACCAACTTCTTGGAATAACTGATATAGATCGAGGACAGGGTGTTGTTGTAGCGCGGCAAGTAATTGCTTGTCTTCCATGGTGTTATCTAACCCTTCAATTATCTAGTGATGAACTCAAGATAATATCCGATCGCGTACGGGATAGATAACACTAGAAGCAGAGATTTACTTTTCTTTGATTAGCAGATGATTTCGGTTATCACGGCTTTTCTTAATCAGCTCGTTGCTCTCGTCCATTTCATCAGATTTAGCAAGGCGATCGTAAAGCAGTACATTCACTGTCGCTGCCAAGTTCATGCACCCCACTGTTGGAACGTACACCACGTGATCCGCTCTATCAGCAACGTCTTGAGAAATAGAACCATCTTCAGGGCCAAAGATATAGATAGCGTTTTCTGGGTGTTTAAAACGTGGCAGTGGTGTTGCACCTTCTGCAAGTTCTACACAAACGATCTTAGTTCCTGGATCAAGATTGTCTAAAAATGACTCAACACCAGTCAACGGGATAGTACGCGCAGCACTCTTAGTATCGGTGTGAAATTTCGCGGCTTTTTCGTAGCGTTGCCCTGTGTATTTAACTTCGTCGACTTGGTAACAACCAGCCGCGCGCATAACAGCACCAACGTTTGTCGGGCTCTTTGGGTTAGTTAAACCAATAGTCACATGGCTTTTGTTCATGAATCTTTCTCACTTAACGAATAGACATAGCAGGGTGCTACAAAGCGTCGCATTCTAACAAAGCAGCGTCGAATTCAAAAGCATCGATACAAACTCACTTTTTCGCGCTTAAGCCTCTAGTTGCAAGGCTTCTCACCTAAAAAATCTAACCGCCATCATATTTATAAAACAAAAACACTCTAGGGTAACAATTAAACAACAAGCCCATTTACATTTTGAAACCACATTAATAATGTGTTGAAAATTGCATGAGACAATCACACAGGAAGCGTGACATGACCCTAACCATCAAAAACCGCCTTTATATTCTCTCTTTCATTCCACTGCTACTGATGGCAATTGGCATGATGAGCGTGACGTATATGAAGAGCACCGAGCTAACCGCACAACAAGTAGAATCGACGCGTAGCAATATGATGGCGATGAAAGAAAAGGAACTCAAAGCGTATCTGCAAATGGCTCAATCTTCTATCAGTCCGTTCTTAGACAGAGGTGCAACGTTAGAAGAAGCCTTACCGACATTAAGAACACTCGAATATGGCGAGTCTGGCTACATCTTTGGCTACGACTCTAAAGGCGTTCGAGTGGTGGTTGGGCAAAACAACGATGGCATTGGTAAAAACTATTACGATCTGCAAGATAAGAAAGGCAATTACCTGATTCGTGACCTAATCAAGAACTCGAAGCGTGGCGAATTCACCACTTACTACTTTCCAAAACTTGGTCAATCTGAAGCCCTGCCAAAACTCAGCTACTCGATATTCATCCCACAATGGGATTTGATGCTTGGCACCGGTTTTTATACTGACGACATTGATACGGTCATCGCAGAAATGAAAGAGAGCTCGAATGCTGCGCTGCAAAGCTCACTGACTGCCATCGCTATTTTCTGTGGCTTAATCGCTCTTGTGGTTGCCGTGTTTGCAGTCGCAGTGAACCGTACAATTATGAAGCCACTTGAGCAATTTGACCGTTCAATCAGCGCATTTGCGAGTGGTGAAGCCGATTTGACCGCTCGAATGGAAACATTCAAAGCGCCCGAATTCACTAAGCTCAGCGAGAACTTCAACGCCTTTGTAGCAAGCCTACAAACCATCATTCGCAGCGTAAGTGATGTGGGCCAGCAAGTGGTAGCCGAAACGTCTAGCATGTCTTCTCGCGCAGCTCAGGTCGACGAAATTGCCACAGGCCAACGTGAAGAAACAGAACAAGTTGCAACAGCGATGACTGAGATGACCACAACCGCGCAAGAGATCTCAAGCAACGCAAGCCAAGCGGCGGATTCAGCGAAACTTGCAGAAGGTAACGCAAAAGAAGCGCAGCAAATCGTGAACGCAGCTGCGGATTCTGTTGCAGGCCTTGCTAGCGAAGTGTCAGAAGCCAACACCGTGGTATCACGTTTAGAAGGCGATGTTCAGAACATCTCATCTTCATTGGCGGTTATCCAAGATATTGCAGAGCAAACTAACCTACTTGCGTTGAATGCCGCAATTGAGGCTGCTCGTGCTGGTGAACAAGGTCGTGGTTTTGCAGTAGTAGCAGACGAAGTTCGCAAGCTGGCAAGCCGAACTCAGGAAAGTACGGGCGATATTCACAAGATGATTGAGCAGCTAAAAGCCGCTTCAGACGCCGCGGTAAAAGCGATGGATTCAAGTCAAAACCGCAGTGCTCAAACGGTTGAAGAAGCAAACGCTGCTGCCGCTGCACTGGCGAAGATCCAAGAGTCGATCGATACCATCATGGACATGAACTCGCTTATTGCTACGGCAACAGAACAGCAAAACATTGTCGGCCAAGAGATATCTCAACGCATTGTGGTGATATCCGATCAAAGCTCGCAGTCAGCAGCACTAGCAAATCAAAACCGTACAGGTAGCCAAAACCTAAACAGTCGTGCGAATGAGCTTTACCACTTGGTGGATCGTTTCACAGTCTAATATCCCTATATCTTTACCCTCTAAAACACTTCGGGCTTCAGAATCCCCATTCTGAAGCCCGAATTTTTAAGCCCTCTGCTCCACCGCATTAAAAGCCTCTCCCCCTTTAACTTCCTATTTATCATAAGCTTTGAGTGCCAATTTACAGAAGTCGGTTAAACTTAGTGAATTCGTAAAGATCATCGACTCAAAGATAGGTGGGTAACATGTTTAATTCAGATAAAAAGAAGGTTCGCGATTTACTGATAGCCACTCGCTTTGGCGTCTCCGCTTCAGAGATGAAGACCATTATTGGTGTTGAGCAGAACAAAGCGATGAAGTGCATTCTTCAACTCAAAGAGGAAGGCGAGGACATTCGAACACTTGGTGAAGGCACCAACCCAGAAGAGTTGGTTTTGTATTCCATCGGAGAGATTGAACCTTAAGCGAGTTAAATTTTAGTATGAGTTTTAGCTTCTATACACGTGCTATTAAGCGGGCAGTCTTGACACTTTGGCTTGGGGTTACAAAACTGCTGTCCGTGATCGACCAGCAAGCCATGATAGTGACCGTACCTTTTTGTATCCAAAGGGATTATGCTTTCCATTAAGGCTCGAAACTTCTCATACGATTTAGGCACATCGAGTCCATTACGAGTGAAGATCCTTCTCGCGTGCGCATCAATCACAAAAGAAGGCTTACCTATCGCATAAACCAGAATCGCATCAGCCGTTTCGCCACCAATGCCTTTTACTTCCAATAACTCTTTTCGAAGCTGATCTTTATCCTGCTTACGAACCACCGACATATCGTATTGGTACTTCGAAAACCATTCGGTCACAGCCTTTAACTTAATGGCTTTTTGATTGTAATAACCACTGGATCGAATCTTTTGGGCAAGCTCATCAAGATCCATTTCAGCAACCGATCTTGGGTTGCATTGCTCACCTAAATTAATGAGCGCTTTCTCTGCGTTCTTCCAGTTGGTGTTTTGAACCAAAATAGCGCCTAAAACGATCTCGTAAGGATCATTCCTTTGCCACCAATCAAAATAGCCGTAATGCTGTTCGAGTGTGTCGAACACGCTGAGTATCAACTCGCTTTGACTTGCTGAATGACGCTCAATTTCGGTCATAGAATTAATCCAATTGCTCAGAAAGGAAGTCGACGAGCAAACGAACCTTTGACGACAGGTTACGGTTCTGCGGGTACAGTGCCCAGATCCCCTCTTTATCGTCTCGGTAATCGGAAAGCACTTCGACCAACTCACCAGAGTCAAGATCTTCACTTACGTAGTATTCAGGTAATTGAACCAAGCCTATGCTCTGCTTCGCAGCATCCAACAAAGCTAAACCACTATTACACTTGATGCGCCCATTAACGCGAACCGAACGAGGACGACCATTTTCTTTAAAACGCCAGTGCTCAAAGCCACCGACCAAGCATTGATGATGGCTTAACTCAGAGAGCGTATGTGGCTCACCATAACTCTCAATATATTCAGGACTTGCACACACGTAGAGTTGTCGTTGGGAGAGCTTCTTTGCCACAAGGCTTGAATCTTCTAAGCGACCAAGACGAATCGCCACATCAACACCAGAATCGATAAGGTCGAGCTTTTGGTTGGTCAGCATTAGCTCCAATTCTACTTGCGGGTGAAGCTTTAAGAATTGGTGAAGTATCGGTGCGAGTTGGCGTTCGCCATAAGTCACGGGCGCAGTCACCTTCAATAAACCTTTCGGTGTAGATTGCATCTGCGTTACGGCTAATTCCGCGATCTCTAAACCCTCGACCAACAACTTACATTGCTGATAATAGAGCTGCCCGGCTTCGGTAAGAGACACCTTACGAGTCGTTCGATTAAGTAGTTTTACCGCGAGGCGCTCTTCAAGGTTAGCCACCCGACGACTGATTTGAGCCACTGACGTAGCAAGCTTCTGCGCCGCACCAGTAAAGCTCTCACGCTCTGCCACTGCAACAAACTCACTTACCCCTTCCCAATTGGCCATGCCTTTACCTTATATTGAACGATGGTTACCCATACAGTGTATTGAAGTTACAAATTGCTGTCACCTTGCTTGATATGCTTTGCGCATAAATCTTCGCCACCTACAATCGTTCAAAATCATTCCAACCAACTGCTGACATTTCTCATTATTCCTTACCGAACACTAACAAAATCGTCGTCTCCCCTGACACTCCTCCTACCACTTCATTGATATGTTGGTTCTGTACCGGAACACAGGTACTTCAACACAGTAAGGTACTCCTATGAAAAAATTAATCATACTTGCATCAACTCTTGTACTTAGCACAACAGCGTTCGCAGCAACCAAAACAACGATTCAAGAAACAACGCTAAAATCTGATACATTTGTTACTGAAGCGGAAGCATACGATGCAGGAACTAACCTTATGGATGAGTTAAGCGCAAAGACACCTTTTGAGCTTTCTAGAGAACTGCCACAGTTCCAACAAACAACAAAATACGATTCGTTCAAGATTGATGACGCGAACATGGAAGTGAAAAAAATCACTAACATGAACGGCGATGTTCATTACCAAGCGAACGTAAAAGTTGACTACCGTTACACATACAAAGACGGTCGCAGCAGCTAACACTGAATGATTGATTAGGTCCATCAGCCGATCACACGTTCAAAAAGAAAGCCCGCACTCATAGAGTACGGGCTTTTTTCGTTAAGCGTTGATTAATGGAACCCAAAACGAGCAACCATTATTAGCTCATGTTCGTCAGTCTACTTTTGAAGGTTAAACTTCAAATTGAGAAACTAGGCTATCAAGCGCTTCACACTGCTCAGCCAATGCCATACACGCGTTCTCTGCGCTGCTTGCCATCTCAACCATTTGCATGGTGCTTTCTGCGATGCGTTGAACATTCTTGTTCACTTCTTCAGATACTTGAGATTGCTGAGAAGCTGCCGTTGCGATTTGTGTATTCATGTCGTTCATCTTACCGATCGAATTACGAATCTCACTCAAAGAAGACGCCGCCGTACCCGCTTGAACAATGGTTTTCTCGCCGCTGGCTTTACTCTCGTTCATCACACCAACCGCATGTTTTGCACCTACTTCTAAGCGCTCAATCATAGATTGAATTTCACCCGTGCTGTCTTGAGTTTTACTCGCAAGCGCACGAACTTCATCCGCAACCACAGCAAAGCCACGCCCTTGTTCACCCGCTCTTGCCGCTTCAATCGCTGCATTTAGTGCCAGTAGGTTTGTTTGCTCAGCAATGCCTTTGATCACACCAAGAATAGACGCGATGTTCTTCACATCGGTATCCAGTTCTTGAACCACTCCGCCCGCATTCTCGATATCTTGTGCAAGGCGTTCAATCGATGTAACCGTTAGCCCTAGTGTTGTATCTGCCGATTCCACTTCATGGTTCGCCACATTACTTGCTGTAGCCGCGTCTAATGCGTTACCACTCACCACTTCACTGGTTGCTTGCATTTCATGGACTGCCGCCGCGACTACTTCACTTTCTCGCTGTTGATTAGACGAGAATTCAGCAACACTTTGCGTTAGTGATTTGATGTTTTCCATCTCTGAGCGAACCGCATTCGATGTGAAAATCACTTGTTCTACGGTGACATGGATCTTGCCAACAAACTGGTTGAAGGCAGAACTCAAACGAGCAATCTCATCATTACCTTCGACCTTCATTCGTTGAGACAGATTACCGTCACCCGAAGCGATTTCATTCATCGCTTTTTCAACGTTCTGAATGGGTTGAATAATGAAACGGTTCGACAACCACATCGCGAAAATTGCAGCAAATACAGCAACAGCCATACCCACTTCGATGATCAACTTGCTTGATTCGATAGAGTCATCGGCTTGCTGACGAAGCTCTTTCTGCTTTAGTTCAATCAACGTTCTGATATCACGCAATTGCTTACGAATAATCGCAAACTCAGCGTCTAACGCTGGCGAATAATCAATGTTGTATTGGTGCGCGTTCGCAGGGTCTGCAAACATAGGCTCGTGCAGCGAAACCCATTTACTCATTGCGTTAACTAGCTTTGATAGCTCACCACGAGAAGAAGGATCCAACACACCTGCTCTGTAAAGCGTTTCCACACTCTCAAAACGAGGAACCGCTTTATAAGCGTTGTCTTTAAATTCGAACTTTTGGTATTCAATCGCTGCCTGATCTTTAGCAAGCAGCAGACCTTGTGCCGAAGCGATGATTTGGTAGATATCGCGGTAGCCGTCTTCTAGGTTATCTAGAACTGGTTGAACCACATTATTGAGCTCGTTATTAATCGCAGCTTGAGCATTTGATCTGATAACGTTGAGCACGGTAACGGTAGAAAAAACAATCACAATCACCAACAGCGGGATCGCGATTTTACTCTTAATCGAAAGATTATTGATATTCATTGGGATTAATAACCACACTTCAAATAGGGATGCGCGCGCAATATACAGCACACATATGAAATCCCGCTAAGCTTTTGTGAGCTTCATCTCATAGCAAACGATACCGTAAATTCGTGTGATGTTTTTTCAATCAAAGGTTAACTTTCAGCGACTAAAATACTCTCTGATTTAGACTTATTTGCAGCTGATACGCGCAAATACTGGAGAAGTGTTAGAAATAACACCATAATGTAGGGCTCTAAAATAAGTAGGTAAGAACATGAAAATTTGTGGTGTTGAAATCAAAGGTAACGATGCAGTCATCTGTCTTCTTTCTCTGTCAGACGGCGTATTTAACATTCCTGATTGCCGAGTTTCTAAGGTTGCGATTAGCGACGCAAACGACACACAGAATATGAAAGACTTTCAATTCTCTTTTGCAAAGTTAATGGAAGATTACCAAGTAGAAAAAGTTGTAATTCGCCAACGTCAAACTAAAGGCAAATTTGCTGGCGGTGGTTTCGGCTTCAAACTTGAAGCAGCAATTCAGCTAATCGACGGCCTAGATGTAACCGTTGTGTCTCCAGCTGAAATCAAAGAAAGCCTTAAGCGCAACCCTCTTATGATGAAGTTCAAAGAGACTGGCCTTAAGCAATACCAAGAAGCACCGTTTACAACGGCTTACGCTTGTTTGATGAAGCGCTAACCATCAATCGCTAGCGAAAAAATTGAGTAAAAAAAGAGCCTGCATTGTCAGGCTCTTTTTTGTTTTAACGATTTAAAGCCGCTTGTCTTCGCAACTTGACCAGCTCTGGCTTCTTCACCACTAGATAAACCGCAGCAGCAGACAACGCAAAGCCCATTGCACCATAGATATCGAATGATTCACCGAAGATAAGCCAAGCTTGAATTGCGGTGGTCGGCGGTACTAGATAAAACACCGATGCCACACTTGAAGATGCTCCGTGTTCCACCATGTAAAGCAACAGCAGTATTGCGACACAAGATAGAACGACCACCAGCCAAATCAGCGTTAACGTAAACTCTACTGTCCAGTTCACCTGCATGGTTTCGTAGCGCATCGCAAAAGGCAGAAACAACGCTGCAGAGGCCAAGTATTGCACCATCGCACCGCCCACCATGTCTGTCCCCTTACAGAAACGTTTCTGGTACAAAGTGCCGCAGGTAATGCCTACTAATGAGACTAAACATAACAATGTCGCCAAGCCTTTTTGGTCATCCGATTGCCATTCAATATTACCCATTAACACTAAGCTAATACCCGCAAAACCGAGTGCTAAACCAAGCCATTGTGCGAAGTTAAAACGCTGTGAGGTACAACTGACCATGATTAGCGCAGTAAGAATAGGTTGTAGGCCCACCAATAAAGAACTCAATCCAGCAGGCATCCCCATGTCAATCGCCAGATAGGTACCACCTAGGTAAAAACCGTGAATCAATATCCCAACTACACACGCATGGAAAAATGCTCGACCACGAGGGATACGACGTTTAAGAATTGCAATCAAAACCAAGAACAGCGCCACGTTGGCCACCATCCTAAGTGAAAGTAACGTCGCGGGTTCGGCGTATTCCACGCCAAGACGGGCGCCAACAAAGCCTGACGACCACAATATTACAAACACGAACGGAATCATTTTAATCAGCATTACAAACCTCTGGTCAACTCTTCATCAATGCTGTTACCTTAGTTGGGTACAGATAACTAATAAAGATACAGATATAACACTTTAAATGGTTACAGATTGAGTGTGAGCAACGAGGAAGAACAACGTGGAAGCAGAAGTCAGCGGCAATAAATATCTCGCTACCGAACAACATATTAAGGCTCAGATCGATAAGGGGCTCTTTCACCCAGACGATCGACTCCCCTCGATCCGCCAGTTAAGTGAACAATTAGGTGTCAGCAAAAATACCGTGATTCGAGCCTATCAAGAATTGGAAGCTACGGGTTGGGTGTACTCGGTTCCCAAGTCGGGTTATCGCGTTAAAGCACCCAACACCACAAGTTGGGATGCGCCCAGCCAACCTCAAAAAGTTGACCTCTTATCTGTCACCAAGTCGGTACTTTCTCGTCCAAAAGGTCGTATGAAGCTACTTGCGGGCTCTGCTCACCCGAACATTAACAATCCCGCTATTCGGAGCTTGTATGCCGAGATCGGTCGCCATAGTCGTTTGCAAACTCAACTTCCCGGTTATTACCAATTGCCCCCCGGAGACGAGCAATTAGTAAAGCAATTGTTAAAGATCACCCATGATCTGAGCGTACCTGCAGGATCGAAAGAGATTGCGATAACTCACGGTGCACAACAGGCGATCAGCTTAGCGTTACGAGCGTTAACCAAACCGGGTGACATCGTGGCAGTAGAGTCTCCGTGTTACTTTGGCAACTTATTGTTACTTGAGTCACTGGGTTTACAAGCCCTTGAAATACCAAGCAGTGTTAGCCACGGAATCGATATTCCTTCACTACAAAACGCTTTAGATAAATGGGAAGTAAAAACGCTGCTGCTGACACCAAACTTTACCAACCCGACAGGCTCAAGAATGCCTTTAGCCAATCGAAAAGCGCTTCTGGAAATAACCGGATCTTTGCCGATTATCGAAGATGATGTGTTCGGTAGCCTAGCGTTTGACGCACCGATTGCGAGCTTAAAAGAACTGGATGACCAAGACCGAGTCATCTACGTGAACTCACTATCCAAGACTTTGGACTCTCGCCTTCGTGTCGGTTGGCTGCTTTCGGGGCGTTATCAACCCTTGGTCGAGAAGTATCTGCTATGCGATAACATGGGCAGCTCAAACCTCATGCAATCTGCGGTCGGTCAATTTCTCACAACGGGCAAATACCGCAGCCATTTATCCAAAATGAAACGGCTCTATCAAACCAATCAAAAACAGTTCCAAAGCCTATTAATACAAGCATTAGATAGTTACCCGCATCTTGTTGGGCGCTATCACTTATCAAAGCCAGAAGGCTCATTTCTCAACTGGATAACGCTCCCAGAATCGGTCGACAGTTATGCGGTCTATCAAGATTGCTTGAAACATAAACTAGGCATTTTACCCGGCACCGTTTTTGGCACTCATGATCAATACAAACACTGCCTGCGCTTCACCGTTGCCAACATCGAAGAGAGCAAAGATTGGAAAGAAGGGATAGTGACGTTGGCTAAGTTGATCGCTAAGCATGCACGTTAACTGCTTAGCCAAAACAAACTAGATCCTAAATACAACAAAGCCCCACTCAACCGAGCGGGGCTTTCTTCATTATTGCCTGTTACTTAATCAAAGGTGAATTAACCTTCCCAAGCAAACTGTTCGAATACTTTGTCTACAGGTGTTTTAGCAACGTGGTTTACGTAGTTACTGATTACTTTCTGTGACAGGCCAAGAATCACTTCTAATACTTGCTGTTGGCCGTAACCCGCTGCGAAGAATGCTTCCATTTCGTTTGCTGGCACATTGCCGCGATTACGAACCATGCTTAGTGTGAAGTCGTGCAGAGCTTGCAGCTTTTCTGTTGGCATTGCGGTGCGATTACGCAGTGCTTCAGTGATCGCAGGATCAACCTTCATTGAGTGTGCAATGCCTGTGTGCGCAGGTACACAGTAGTGGCATTCGTGTTCAACGTTAATGGTTTGCCAAACAACCGTAAGCTCTTCGGCATCAAAAGATGAGTCGTTAAAAAGCTGATGAAGCTCTCTGTAGGCTTTCAAAGTATTTGGAGACTCGGCTAGCACACCAAACAACCCCGGTACTCTCCCCATCTGTTTTTTCGCGCCCTCAAGAATGAGTTTGCTTTGTTCTGGTGCTGACTCTACTGAGTGAATTTTGAAATTGCTCATCGTTCTATTCCTATCAATTCTGATTCTAAATTTTGTCATTTACGGAGGTTTAGTGACCGCTCTCCGTTGGTATGAAAACAATATAAACCAAAACAGAACGATCGTTCAAGTAATATTTTGAACAATCGTTCAAAATAAATATCGAGTAAGAAATTAATAAGGGGAATAGACTATTTAAAATCGAGTTATTGTTAACTTATCCTTTTGATTAAAAATAAAAAAAGCCCATCAAGTTAAACCTGATGGGCTTTCATTCATTAAGATTTTATTTTTTAGCGACTACCAGTATTTGGCGTGAGCCAAAGCTTCAACACAGCTCGACTGTTCGCTCGTCACTTTGATTTCACTGCCAGTCAGCGATTGAGCGATCCAACCGTGAGGGTAGCTCAACTCAAATGGCGCTGGGATTTGTTCAACAGTGATTGGTGCAAAGCCGACTTTTGAATAGTAGCTAGGATCACCATACGTCACTGCAAGTTCGATACCCTGTTCTTTTAGGTTCTCTAAGCCGAAGTTAATCAGCTTTTGACCGATCCCACGCTTTTGAACCTGTGTGATCACCGCTACTGGTGAAAGCAAGTACGCCTTGATTCCATCGTCAAATGAAAGTGGAGTAAAAATAATCGCACCCACAATCGTGCTGCCAGATTCAATAGAATCATCTTCCGCAACAAAGCAAAGTAGCTCTGTTGGAGCTGTGGTCGTTAAAAGATCGTTGGCAAGCTTACCCACAGTTTTACCTTCGTTCTCGCCTTCTGAATCAGTAAAGGTTTGAGTAAAAAGTTGAGTGATCGTTTCGATCTCGCTTGAATCATGTTGTCTAAATTTCATAGTGTTCTTCACTTACAGTACTTTCTTCAACACAAAAAAGTGATAGTCAAAATCACGCTTCGGTGAGCCTTCCATTAGTTTGCTGTTATTGAAGAATTGTTTAATTTCATTGTCGCAATCTGCGAGCGCTTTTGAGTTTGGTATCGTTGCTTTCAAAGACTCGACTTGCTTTTGCAAAGGCTGATAATAGGCAAGCCAACCTTCATCGCTCATCGCAAAGTCACCCAAGACTTGATACCCCGCCGCCTTAGCATGCTTGATACGTTCAGCTACCGTGGTCATATCTGGATACTCTTTTTGCCAGAACGCTTTGATTGATTCGATCGGGGCCTCCGTGTTCCAAACCAAATCATTCACAACCAAGATGCCATCATCGGTAAGTAGCTTCCGCCACTGTTTCAATGCCTTCTGGACACCCATGATGTAAGCGCTGCCTTCTGACCAGATCAAGTCGAACGACTTCGCTTCAAACGGCAAATCCATCATGCTTGCGCACACGGTTTGAACATTACTTTCTAAGCCAGATGCTTGTGCTTGCTGAGTTAGAATGTCCAAACTCGGTTGATCATTGTCGACCGCAATAATGTGTACATCAGCTTGGTGCTTTTTGATGGCTTTCGCTAACACATTGGTCGCGATGCCTTTGCCACAACCTATCTCAAGTACACGCTTTGCAGAAATAGGAACTTGTGCCAATGCCGCTAAAGTATCTTCAGCCGTTCCAGGTCCTAAACGATCTAAGCCCTCAAAGATAGCGCCAAAATCCGCCATGTATTGATCATGTTCATTCATGTCTCTCGATAACCACTTCAATCGCAGGGCTTGTTTCTCATCAAAACCCTGCTTAATTAACCAATCGAGGTGTGCATCTGGCGCAAGTTTATCCATCGACTCATGCCACTCTTCTAAACCACCTTCACCTAGCATTGCTGCTAGTAGGTCGCGTGATCGTTGCTTTTGAACGAGCTCTTCATCCAACTGCTTAAGGCGATTTTCTAGCAAGTTGCGTTCTATCTTTGCATCTAGACAAGCTTGGCACTCTTTGAGCGTCAGCCCACCCGCTTGTAACTGCTGCAACAAGCGAACACGCTGAAGATCCTTTTCAGAATAAAGGCGGTAGCCATTGCTCTGGCGTTGAGCTTCAATCAAGCCTAGCTTGCCGTAATACAGCAATGTGGAGCGACTCAGCCCAACTAATTCGGCCAGTTCAGAGATACGATACATGCACTTCCCCTCTCATTTCGGTAGCAAAGATAAACTATGAAGCTGTAGTCAGGTCAACAAACTTTTAGACATTTATTTTGTCTTTTCCTTCTTCGCCTTCAAATTGGTAAAGCTCTCTGAGCGTGTCTTTTAACCATAGAACTAGCGGGTTGTAGGCATTGCGTTTGTGCCAAATCATGGTGAATGGGATCAGCAGCTTATTGGCACTCTCTTCATCTAAAGGGATGGGTAAGCAGGTAAGATTGGGGTGAAGTTGCTCTGCATAACGTCGACAGTAATTGGGCGCAACCGTCGTCATGGTGTGATTAGACTGGGCGGCCATAAACAAAGACTGTTCAAAGCCTGCAAGAGTCAAGGCGATGTTTCGATCTAGTTGTAGGTCGGTGAGCACCTCATCCAGCGCCCACGTTTCGCTTTTATCCCACACGATATTGATATGAGGGTATTTGAGGAAAGCCTCAAGGTTCCACTCTTCCTGTAAGGCTGGATGATCTTTTCTGAGATACACCACTGGCATGTCGTGGAATAGCACCTCGAAATCGATAAAGTATGGCAGCGCGTCTAGAGACTCTTTCGATCGCGGGTGGCTTTCTCGCCCTGAAAATCCGATATCAGATTCACCACGCACGATAGAGTCTATTGAATCGTAATCCCAGTTGCGCATCTTGATCTTCGCATTTGGATAGCGTTGATACACGCTTTGCGTCAGTTCATTAAGCATGATTAACGACAGAGGGGATTCTGCCTCTAGATTCAATCGCACATCTTTCGGCGCATCGTCACCACGAGTCGTGAGAATTTGACTACCGATCTGTAGCCAGTCTTGAAGATCTTTCACCATACTTAGTGCAAGCGGTGTCGGCGTTAAACCTCTTGGTGTTTTCACAAACAAGGGATCATCGAACCAGTCTCGAAGCTTGGTCAGTGATTTACTCACCGTTGAAGGCGTAACGTTAAGCTTTTTGGCAGCTTTTGAAACACTCTGCTCTTGCAGCAGTAATTGCAGAGTGAACAACAGATTCAGATCAAGACGGGCTAGTGGCTTCTTCATAATCACTTTTAACTTGGGAAGGACCTACCCATAGTATTAGAGCAATACTGATAACTCCACCAGCAGCCAGTATAAATACCAACATATTCAATGCACTGAATCCGATAGCGCCCATCAACCAGATAAACAGTGCCGACGTGCACACCTGAGAAACGCCTAATATCGAGCTCGCGACACCTGCTCGTTGTGAATAACAGCTCAATGCTTGGCTCATCGCGACACCAAAACCTAGCGAGAAACCACCACACACAAAAGCGAAGCCTAGTAGGGTTACATAATGCCCTAACCCACCATCAATCGATGCAAGCAACAAAATAGCCGAAATCACAAAGCACGTTTGAGATGTCAACATCAGGCTTTTCTGCTTAAACACATTCAGTGCAAACGGCGCAGAGAACGATACCAACATACTGACTAATGCAGTGAGAGCCATGGTATAGGAGTATTGACCACGGTCGAAGCCAAGCTCTGTCATGATCAACATCGGAGAAACATTCACGTAAGTCAGAATCGCCGTCACGCCCAAACTGGTCATGACCACTCGGCTGATAAACAAGGGTTCTTTGAAGGTTTCGGCTGAAGTTGATTGAGATAAAGAAGCTTTTGTTACTGCCACGTCTTTGCCATTTGGCTTAGTTTCTCTTAGTACTAACACCGACAACAAACACACCACTACACCCATGCTCGTCATAGTCGTGAACAGGCTAGGCCAAGGATACACCGTCATGATGAGGTGACCGATAACAGGCGCAAGCACTGGCACGATGCAGGTAATGCCATTCATCATCGACAACACCTTGGCGCGCTTTTGGTCATCTAACACATCTCGCAAAATGGCGAACGCCACTACGTAACATGAACCCGCACCAACACCTTGGAAAAAACGCACCGCCAGAAACGGTTCCGCGCTAGTCACAATGCCACCTAACATTGAAGAGATAGCAAAGACAATCGCACCGAAAATCGCGACAGGCTTTCTTCCTATATTGTCGGCAAATTTACCGGCGAACAGCATGGTGGTTGCCATGCCCGCAAGATAGATAGAAAACGCCACATGGAGCTGCGCCTCCGAAGCATTTAAATCAGCGGCGATTTGAGGCAAACCAACCAAATACAAATCAATCGCCGTTGGATACAACAGAACAAACGCGAAACTACAAAACAGAAAACGATACATAACACCCCCACATAATTGGTGTGAGGATAATAAGAGCGAAACGCGAAACTACCGAGTGGCATCTACGACAACGGATCTTTCCATTTACGACAAACCCTCAGTATGTGGAAAAGGCGACAGATAACAATTAGCGAAATAAGCAAGGTTTTGACTCAATTCTGCTGAAATTAAGACAAAGATTTATCAGCTATAAACCGCTGCCTATTGATCGGCGATCAATTTACAAAAGTTATCAGAACGCTAAAACAAGTCGCCAAGTGAATACTTAAATCAACCACTCATATTCACCATAAATCCCTGTTTAAATTTTTTAGAAAAATTCAAAAATAATTAGAATTTAACCCCTAACTTTACTGAGTAATTTGTTAGGCTTGGCAACAAATATTTACAATCCAACTAAAAATTAATTGGATACTTTGAGGTTGCTTTCTTGAATATGAAATTATTCGGCAGTTCTTTGATTCTTTCAGGAACTGCATTAGGGGCTGGCATGCTTGCTATTCCCATGGTGTTGGCCCAATTTGGCTTCATGATCAGCTCAGTGCTGATGCTACTTATCTTTATCGGTACCACTTACTCTGCACTCCTACTGGCGGAAGCGTGTACCAAAACTAAAGACAACAGTGGCATGAGCAGTGTTGCTTACCTCACTCTGGGCAGCAAAGGTAAACACTTTATCAATGCACTCTTTTACCTGCTGTTAGTATGCATGCTCATCGCTTATATCTTGGGCGTGGGTGACATCATCCATAAGCTACTGCTCGATGTTGGCGTGAACATCTCTGCATCTGCTGCTTATACCGTTTTCAGCCTATTTATGGGTGTGATTGTGGTATCGGGTAAGTCTTATATCGATAAGTTGAACCGTGGCCTATTCATCATGATGGTGGTGATGCTGTTTATTGTTATCGCTTCTCTGTTTAGCAATATCCGTCTTGATTACCTAACTCAAACTAGCCAATACACGGCCAATGACGTGGTGCAGTACAGCGCGGTTATCTTTACCAGCTTTGCCTCTATGGTGGTGATCCCGTCACTGGTTATCTACAACCGTGAAGCGACTCAAAAGCAGATCCGCAATATGATTCTGTTAGGTTCAGTGATTCCGCTAGTATGCTACCTCACTTGGTTGTTCGCGATTATCGGAAACCTTGGCACAGACGCGATCAGCCAATTCCACAACATTTCAGAGCTAATCTCTGCGTTTAGCGGACAATCTGCTTGGTTGAAAGTGGTGATTGCTCTGTTCTCAGCACTGGCATTGGTGACCTCTTTCCTTGGCGTATCTATGGCGCTGTATGACCAAAACAAAGACGCTGTAACCAACAACAAGCTAATGGCTTATGCTCTGACCTTTGTACTGCCTTTAGTATTAGCAGAACTGTTTGCTAGCCAGTTCGTAAGCATGCTCGACTATGCAGGCATGGTGTTGGTGTTCCTAGCTATTTGGGGGCCACTCGCAATGGTAGTTAAGGTTCGTAGACCTGATTTCCCTCACCTACAAACTCAGGGCAGCTACACAGCAGCCGGCGGCGACACCGCACTAATGGCGACATTCGGTTTTGGCGCATTGATTTTCGTGTCTTGGTTTATGGGCTAGAGCTTATGGGTTAGCCCAAACATTGCTGATAAAAAAAGCCCGTGAATCTCAGGATTCACGGGTTTTTCAGTTTTTACTAAGGCAGCTCTAATCGAACTGCCTTTGGCTTTTTTATAAGACTAGCTCTTAAACGTACTAGCGATCTCTTTCAATGAAGCCGCCAGTTCAGCTTGCTCTTTGGCTGTTGCTGCTATTTGAGTTGCGCCAGTGGTCGACTCTGTCGATTTCTGCTCAACGGCCATCACGTTTTGCGCGATGTCTTGAGTCACAACCGCTTGCTCTTCTGTAGCCGTAGCGATCTGTTCCGTCATACTGAAGATCTCGCTTATCGCTGCTGAGATGCTTTGCAAAGTGTGCTCAACCTCTTTTGAATCTTCTACCGCTTTTGATGACATCTTCTTACTGTTATCAATCACATTGAAGGCTGTTTGCACATCAGACTGTAGCGAGCTGATAAAGCCTTCAATTTCCAATGTCGATTCTTGTGTGCGCTGAGCCAGTGTACGAACTTCATCGGCAACGACCGCAAATCCACGACCTTGCTCGCCCGCTCGCGCTGCTTCAATCGCCGCGTTCAATGCCAACAGGTTAGTTTGTTCTGCTACCGACTTAATCACATCAATCACACTGTTAATGTTGTTGCTGCTTTCGTGTAGATGCGTGATCTTTTCGGCTAGGTCATTAATTTCAGATGCCAGCTTTTCGATAGAGTGGTAAGAATTTTGAACCGTGCTCAAACCTTCTTGCGACTGCTCATCGACCAGTTTAGCTGAGCTTGCTGTCTGCTGAGTTTTCGCGGCCACTTCATTTACCGTTGCTGATAACTCTTCTGTCGCCGTCGCAACCAAGCCAATTTGATCTTGTTGTTGAACCAAGGTGTTCGAGTTGTAGTGACAAGTTTGCGAGGTTTCTTCAGCGGCTGAAGCCAAAGTCAGACTCGACTGAGACAAGTTGTCGATAACGTTTGAAAACTTCTCTAACGTTTCGTTGAGTGCCGAAGAGATCTGTCCAAGCTCGCTGTTACCAACGTACTTAGCACGAACCGTTAGATCATTGTCATTACGAACTTTAGACAACATTACTGTCAGGTCTTTCACTCTCATCGTCAGGTCACTGATCGCCTTAAAGCTGACGAAGGTTGCGAACAACGTAATCAAAGCAAACAAACCAATACTCATCATCATCGCAGACTGTGCCTGTGACATTTTTTTCTCAGTCAGCGCAATCAGTGATTCTGCTAGGTGGTTTTCTGTTTTCTTTAGCTGAACAATACGAGCAGTAGATTGAGAGAACCAGTACACAGGGTCGACATCAAAGCCGCTCATCTTAGATTCAGCCAAACTACGAAGCTTTTCTACTTCTGCCACAGAGCGGTCATTTAGCTGTTGCTCAAAGAAACGCACGTTGGCTGAGTTGCTCAACACTTCAAAGTTAGAAAAGTAGGTATTTTGCTCTGTCACCAAAGAGATGAATTTCACCAGCATACCTGGGCCAAATTCATTTTTAGAAAAGGTGTTATTTAGGACAGCACGCTCGATACCCGCTCGCTCTTTACCTTGTAAGAAGTTGTAGTAAGCGATGGTTTCAGTAGTGATGGTGACATCAGAACTTAATTCAGCAATCAACGCCGATACGCTAAGTAACTTTGCATTCAGTTGGGTATAGTAACCCAAAGCCTCAGAAAGTGGGATAGATTGAGAATCCACTCGATTTCGAATCGTCGTTATCTGATTAAGGCTTTGGCTTATCTCTGTGTTCAGGCGGCTAATCTGTGGCAGATTGATATTGGCAGACTGCCAGTAATCGTTTCTTTCATTACGTCGGTTGTCGGCATTGGTTCTCTGCGCGGCTAATTCACTGACAAACTTGGTTCCTTGAGAGCCAATAAAGCCAGCTGTCATGCCTCGCTCTTTTTGTAACTCATGCACTAACTCACTGTACACAACCGAAAGGCGTGTCAGTTGATTCAATGAGGACATTTCAGTCTTTGTTTCTACGCCTTTGGATATCGCAGAAACACTGAGCCAGAGAAACCCTAAGATCGGTAAAATAAGCAAAGCGATGATTTTTTGCTTAAAAGACATATCGGTTAATTTCATTTTTATTTCCTAGCGGCTAACGAATCTTTATCTGTCGTGTAATTAGACACACTTCTAAAACGGTGTACCTTTACTGAGATCATAATAATATTTAGTTTATCAATTACCGTGCCATATTGGACGACAATCGATAACGCTAGCATTTAACCTTACAGAATTCATTGACTTATTTATAAAACTGTTAGCTATGCAACTTTAGAAAACACAAAAAACGTGCAACAACATTTTTCCGGCGCAAGTGACTGAAAAATGACAGTTTTTAATAACCCTAAAGAGGTATGCTCGCACCTTTTTTCACCTCAGTTATCGCTACATATTCAGTGCCAACTATGTATAATGCCGGGCTCAAAAAGTTACGAATTCAATTAACGTAGAAGCATAATTAGAGGTTTTTATGGACTGTCCCGCTTGCGAAGAACACATTGGATGGGAATGGGTAGAAGAAGCAGCAATCGAACCTAATGAAGAATTCGATTGCCCAGAGTGCGAAGAAACGCTGATGTACACTATCGATGAAGGCACCTATTACGGCGCGCAACATAAAACCGTCGAAGTCGTCGACAACTAGCCCTTATCAGACTCGTGATTGAGCTGGGAAAAGTGATCACTTAAATGATGTTTTCCCACGCATGGCGCAATGGCATCACCTTCCATTGCGCTCAAGAAAAACTCCGCAGGTCCTACTCGACTTTCCGGTAGTCGTCTTATCACGCATAAAGCCAGTTTCCTGACCCAATCGGGAACATAAGTAATTCGCGCCGTTTTACCCTGAGATTGAAAAGCAAGCTCTGCTATTTGTGTTGCACTGAGGATATCTGGGCCACCTACATCTAACTCTTTTTCCGTATTAGACAGTGAAGCCAAGATAAATTCGGCTAGATCTATGCCATGAATTGCATTCAAACGAACATCCCCTGAACCAAAAAGATGCACCCTTCCCGACTTAGCCATGTTGTAGAACTCTTCGATGTCGGCAAAAAAACCATTCGGACGAATCACGGAAGGTGCTAATTGTACTGATGCCAGTAAACGCTGAGCAAAGCGCTCTTTTGCTTCAAGTAGACGCACATTTTTAATCACGTTCGCCCGAAATGCCGATACATAAACAAACTTCTTAACGCCTGCTCGCTCAGCTTCTTCCAACAAATTTAGGTTGGCTTGATAGTCGACATCCATGTAACTCAGCCCCTCTTTCTGACGTGTAATACCAACACAAGAGATGACGATATCCACTCCATCGCAGCACCCTTTTAGGCTCTCGGCATTGGTCACTTGTGCGATCTGAATTTGAGAGTCGTTCAGACCGAGATCCTTCAATTTATCAGCACTGCGAGCCTGCGCTTTGAAATCAGCATCATGCGCTTGGAGTGCTTCGATAAGATGGCGACCTAAGTATCCTGTCGCCCCAGCCACTAAGATTCGGCTTTTCGATTCATTCGTTACGTTCATTTATAGATAACCCCATTTATCAAAAAAAGCCTCATTGATTAAACAGCTTCGTTTTCCGGACGATAAGGCTCTTCTCGTAGAATGTGACTGATTAATAACTTCAAATAGAACACAGGTAAGAACCACTCTAAGCCGACAGGAGCTTCCACAACATAAAGCGATAAGATCAAGCTCAGTGTATACAGAATCAAAGCAACCGGACGTTGCAGATAGAGTGCAGTTTTCAGTATCAAGGCACACGCCAACATCATATAACCACCGGTCACTACCACCCACATCAGGTTCATATCCAAAAACAACCAACTGAATACTGTTAACTGAATGAAGTGGATAGCGATAAAGGTCATGTGCTGCTTAAAGCCTTCACCTTCTCTGTGAAACCAGCGCTTAGCACTTGATGTCGCGTTGGTGATCACGCCACCCAGCATGTCGATGGTTAACAGAACTGCTGCTAGGTATTGTCCCCAAGACCAGCCCAACTCTGCATGATTGGCATACGCAGCAATCAGCGCACCCGCTATGAACGGAATGTACAGTTGCAGGTTCTTCTCTGCTGATGTCGCACCCGGACCAATAAATTTATCTAGTCCGCCTAAGAAGCCCGCTCTGAATGGGGGCAGGTTCCAATCAATTCTCATAGTTACCTCGAATAATCGTCGTTTAATTTTTATTTAGAACACTTGGTCTTTTTAAATTAGATCGAAGTTTAACCACTGTAAAGAATTATTTTGACCACTTGGACTAATTTAAACTAAGATGACACTCATCAGCTGCATTAAGCTATTGCTTCAGTTGCCTAAATTGACTGAACCTTCAACCATTAAACTGCGAGGAAGACTCATGCCAAAGATCGTCGATCATGACCAAAGACGCGAAGAGATCGCACTGAAAGCCGCGGGTGTGTTTTTGGAGTTTGGTTATAAAGAGCTGGGAATGAGACAGCTGTGCTCACACCTCAACATGAGCAAAAGCGCGGTTTATCACTACTACAAAAGTAAAGATGAGCTGTTCAAGGCTGCGACCGAAGCGATTGTTCGACACGATAGCGGTAACCTCGCCGACTTGCCTCTAGCTGTGGATGCAACCACTGAGCAGAAGATTGAAAACTTCGTCCATATCTTTCAGGCCATCGAATCACGTCACTTCCAAGAAATGAAGTTGGTCTTTGATTACATTGATGTGATTGGTCAAGAAGCTGTGGCTGAAGATGCCAGCATCGCAATCGCCAACAATAAATATCAACAACTGCTCGCCCAATACATCGATGCCGAGAATGCGGTCGAGCTATATAGCATCCTCATCGGCCTGCTGACACACCAAACCTTATGTGGTGGAAAGCTTGAACCTGAGTATGTGCGTTCCGTGGTAAGCAAATACTTAGCCTAACCGGTCTCTCGAAAAGTAAGAACATAGCTAAACAGTATCAAAGGCTTAGTTACTTTAAGACGCTTAAGCAAGATCGATTGTCCTCAAGCGAATCTAATCACTGCTTTACTAGAACGAACGTTCAGCATAAAATATTGAACATATGTTCAGATTAATGAAGTAGATGTTATGGCTAAGACCGCGAAGTTCGATAGACAAGATGTAGTAGATAAAGCAACGAACCTGTATTGGGAAAAGGGCTTTCACGCGACATCTATGCGTAACCTGCAAGATGTGATTGATATGCGTCCGGGTAGCATCTACGCGACGTTTGGCAGCAAAGAAGGTCTGTTTAAAGAGACGCTTGCTCGCTATACCGAACTTGGCATTCTCAACCTGAACCGCTTTCGCAGCGAAACAGACTCTCCAATCAAAGCGCTCGAAAGCTTCGTCAAACGTGCTGTAGTCGAATCGAAACAAAGCTCGCCAAATGGCATGTGTATGCTGGCAAAAACGGTGGCTGAGCTGACTGATGAGCACGCCGAATTATTAGAAGAAGCGAAGAAATCACTGAAGATCATGGAAGGTGAATTCGCCAAGCTGATTTCAGAAGCTCAAGAGCTAGGTGAGATCAATAAAGAGCGCGAACCCGCTCAACTTGCTCGTCATGTTCAGGTTCAAATCGCAGGCCTGCGTACCTACGCGAAAACCTGCGACGATATCGATTTACTTAACTCTATGGTTGAAGACGTATTTAAGTATCATCCTTTCTAAAAGCTGAGCTTATCTACTTGAAAGCCATACAAAAAGACTCCACTGTTAGCCATAAGCTAGAGCGGAGTCTTTTTAGTTTTGAGCTAGTTAACTTTATAGATGATTAACTTTAAAGTTTAAGGGTTACACCTTTCTCATGATCAACGCTTGCGCATTAAGCATCGCCTCTTTGGTGCTGACATCTAACGTTTTGACGTTCGCAAAGCGCTCGACTTCTTTAATCGCTACATCGTGAGCGAAGATCACCAACCTCGCCCTTTCGATGTCTTTTGGTGTGATGCGATTACCAATCCCGTTAGCACCTTGTGTTTCGACTTTAATCCGAACCCCAAGATGATGCGCCGCTTTTTCCAGAGACTTCGCTGCGAGGAAAGTGTGGGCAACCCCTGACGGACAAGAAGTGATTGCGAGTACATCCGCTTGCCCTTCTTCCGTCACTGAACCACCAGCAAACTGGTTGGCACTCGCTTCACCTTCAACCACATTCTTTTTCAGCAGTATCACGATCAAAGCCGTGGTGAGCGCTCCCGCCAATGTGCCAATGATGTAGCCAATCTTGCCATCAACCACAGGCAAAACAATCCAGCCACCCCATGGTGCATGGTTGACCACATGGAACATGAAGCCAACCACATTACCGACAATGCCACCAGCCACGACTGCAGGTAGAACACGTGCAGGGTCGGCAGCAGCAAATGGAATCGCACCTTCACTGATGCCGATCATTCCCATGATCCCCGCGGCTTTGCCCGCTTCGCGTTCGTCGCGTTTAAACTTCTTCGGCGATATAAAAGTCGCGAGAGCCATGCCGAGTGGTGGCGTACAAATCGCAATGCCGACGCCTCCCATCAACCAAGGTTGGGTGTTCACTTGAGTTTGAGCAAACAGTGTAGCGACCTTGTTGATTGGACCGCCCATATCAAAGGCGGTCATCGCACCTAAAATACTGCCGAGCACCATTTTTCCGGAGCCTGCCATGCCAGTCAGCATTTGGTTCATCTCAAGCATCACTTGAGCTATCGGAGAGCCAATCACCCACATCACCGCACCGCAAGTGACAAAGGTACCGACGAGTGGATAGATGAAGATAGAGCTTAGTGAGATCATGCTGTCTGGCAGTTTGATCTTCTTGAGTAGATTCACCACAAAACCCGCAAAGAAGCCGACCACTATCGCCCCAAGAAAGCCTGTGTTGTATTGATTCACCGCAACCCAAGAACCAATCATACCGGGCGCTAAACCCGGCTTGTCGGCCATTGAGTAGGCGATATAACCGCCTAATACGGCAGTAAAGAGAGTTAAGCCTGCGATGCCCATCTGCGCGATGTCCGCCAGAACGCCACTCTCAGGCACAGCGCCATGACCCGACATCATCACCGACAAAGACAACAACACACCGCCCGCAACCACGAATGGGATCATGTGCGAAGTGCCGTATAACAGGTGTTCTTTGAGTCGATTGAGAGATTGTGCCCAAGGACTGAGCGGCTCAACATACACTTCATGATGGCTAGAAGCGTAGCTGTCGAACGAATCTGAATTGGCTTCGAGAAACAGCTCTTGAGCCTCCTCAACTGACTCGACCGCCTTTAATTTTGTAACAAAGCCATCTTCGATCAATTTGGTCGAGATCTGAGCCAGTACCTCGATATGATGGTCATCATTGTTGTCAGGTGAAGCGAGCATAAAGAACACATCAGACAGTTCACCGCCATCAGCACCATAATCAATGCCCGTTCGGCTGATGCCTACCGCCACAGCAGGCTTAGCTACAGCCGTACTTTTCGCATGTGGAATCGCAATACCATCATCAAAGCCCGTATTACCAATGGCCTCACGCTTCCAAATATCATCAAGGAATGCACTTTTATTAGAGAGCTTACCGGCACGGTCGAGCAGTTCGACAAGCTCTTCAAATACCGCCTGTTTAGAGTCTGCTTGTAGCTCCAAGCAGATAATCTCGGGCTCGATAATGTTGGTGATATCCATGGTCTATTCTGCCTCGTCTGATTTCAGACTGAAGTAATTAGGTCCTTCCGACCTAAATTAAAATTTCGATGTTAATAAGATGAAAAGATTAACGGTGTGAAGGCACTCAATATATAGGACGAAAGGTGCATTAACTGGATTATTGTAACCAAGAACTCAGAGTGTGACTTTCACCTTAGAATAAAAAACGGCAATCCATAAAATCCACAGAACCCATAAACAAATCGCCCCTCCTCTATGCGAGTTTTCCATACTGGATTTCCCACGCAAGATAGCTCTTACAAAATAGCTTGTGAAAGGTAGCTTATGTAACGTAACAGGGACGAGATTAAGCCGAGAATAATAATGAGAATTGTAGCGGTAACTGCGTGCCCTACAGGCATTGCCCATACCTATATGGCAGCTGATGCTTTAAATAAAACAGCCCCTAAATTCAACGTTTCAATCAAGGTTGAAACACAAGGCGCTATGGGTATTGAAAACTTACTGACTGCACAGGATATTACTCTCGCAGACAAGGTATTGATCGTCTCCGATATCGACATTGAACAGCCAAACCGCTTCGACCCAGCGAAAACCTTATTCATCCCCATGGAAGAGGTATTGTTGAGTGTCGATAAAGTCTTTATTAAGCATTGTCGCACCTAAATCATTCATGAACGAATATCAGATCACCTTCTTCGTTGACGATCCTGCCGCGAACTCACACGTCGCGCAGCCACTTAGCCGCTTGGCAAAGAAGTTCAAAAGTACCATCCGTATTATCAACATCACTCAAAACCGAACGGCCGATCTCTCCAAATCTGTCGCGATGTTGCAAGTGGGTTTACTTCGCGGCGATTTGTGCCAGATAACCGCGGTCGGTATTGATGCCGAGCTGGCGTGTTTCGTTCTTAAAGATGTGGTTGCAGAGCATTACACCATGGTTGGCTCACAAGTGAACCATGAGTTCTCGAACGACTTAATCCAGCGCATGCCGCAGATATGCCCACCTTGTGACATCAAGTGGCACCATGCCAAAGCACAAACTCAACTGACCAAGTTTGAATGTCTAAAAGGGCTTGCTCATCTCGTGTATCCAGAAGATCCGGATGAACTGATTCTTGCGTTTATTAAACGAGAGGAACGCTCGTCTACGTGTGTATCCCCAGGGATCGCATTGCCCCATGTGATGTTTGAATCGACCCAAGATCTCTCGATCGCAGTCATCGTCAGTGACGACCCGATTGATTGGGCTTCACGCATTGGTGAGGTGCACGTTGCCATCGCTTTGGTACTGCCTACCAAGCCACAGCGAGAACATATTGTGGCGGCCACCAACCTAACCAGAAACCTGCTTCACGATCAGGTCAATGAGCGTTTACAAAAGACTCGAAGCAGTGTCGATCTACAAGCTTTGCTCATGTACATCTCTTCTCGTCTGATTTAGTTCATTTCACCCTTTTAAATTCATCTCCTTAATCAACTAAGTGACTCACTCCATTGGTTGTAACTCCATGGTTCGCATAATAAAAAACGGCTGAGCAATCACGCTCAGCCGTTCTATTTTAAATGGCTTATCTTGTAGGTTTAGTTACCTAAGCCGTTTTGTTCTCTTGGTTCGCATCTTCCACCGAGTCGTCCACGGCTTTCACCAACATCAGACCAACGATGAACACGATACCGCCACACAATACGAACATCATTCTTCCCCAGAATGGGTTCGGCAGAGCAAACATCGCCATCACTGCCACACCAGACACTGCAATCAGTGAGCCCAGCATGTGACGTTGTTTGTTATCCAGTTTCTTCTGAGCTGTTGATTCAGAAACTAATGGCGTCGCAAGGTTGTTGAAGAAAGTATCTACATCTTTCTGACGAGACGCTTCTAGTGGTTTGTAGAACAGTGTCGAAAGAACAAAGAAGCCGCCCGTAAACACTAGGTGCGCAATCAGACCTACTGCCACTTTCAAGTCAGACCATTCGCGGCTCGTTAGCGGCTCTAGGTTGAACAAGTTCTGCAGCATTTCAGCCGTAATCACGAAGCCAACGATGTAAGAAACAATCGCACCAACCACTAGGGTACCCCAACCTGCCCAGTCCGGAGTCTTCTTAAGGAAGAAGCCACAGAATGCTGGAATGGTCATTGGGAAGCCAATCAACGCGCCCACGTACATCATGGTGTCGAACAGGCTCAAACCTTTTAGCGAGTTGATAAACAGCGCAATAAGGATAATGGCAAGACCAAAGAAGGTAGACATCAACTTAGACACAATCATCAGCTCTTTCTCTGTCGCGTTTGGACGAAGAATCGGTTGGTAGAAGTTGATTACAAAGATACCTGAGTTACGGTTTAAGCCTGAGTCCATTGAAGACATGGTTGCTGCGAACATCGCTGCGATCAGAAGCCCCACCATACCTGCTGGCATGTATTGCTCTACGAAGTATAGGTAAGCAAAGTCGCCTGCTTTAGAACCTGCATCTGGGTAGTGCGCTGCAAGGTCAACCCCTTGTCCTGCTACAAACCAAGGTGGCATGAACCAAATGATTGGACCAATGGTCATCAGAATACACGCCAACAGTGCCGCTTTTTTCGCGTTCTTTGAGTCTTTTGCCGCTAGGTAACGGTAAGAGTTCAACATGTTGTTGGTGATACTGAACTGTTTGAAGAAGATAAAGAATGCCCAGATTCCGAAGATGCTTACGTAGTTCAGATTGTTACCAGAAACAAATGATGCGCCTTCTGCCACTGGGAAGTCTTTAACGATTTCCGTAACGCCACCACCTTGCACGATAGCCACCGCAGCACACGTTACCGTTACCGCCATGATGATAACCATCTGCATGAAGTCAGACGCGATAACCGCCCAAGAGCCGCCTGTCACCGACATAACAAGTACAACAAGACCCGTCAGAACGATAGTTGTCGTCATGTCGAAGCCAAAGATGCCCGATGCGATGATCGCCAAACCGTTCAGCCAGATACCCGCAGAAACAATACTGTTCGGCATTCCAGACCAAGTAAATACTTGTTCGTTGAAGCTACCAAAACGCATACGAATTGCGTCAATTGGTGTTACCACACGTAGTTGACGGAATTTCGGAGCGAAGTACAGGTAGTTCATCAGGTAACCAAATGCGTTCGCTAAGAAGATAACCGCGACAGCCAACCCATCGGCATACGCTTTACCCGCTGCGCCAGTGAAGGTCCAAGCACTGAACTGAGTCATAAACGCAGTCGCACCAACCATCCACCAAAGCATGTTACCGCCCCCGCGGAAATAATCACTGGTTGTACTGGTGAACGTTCTAAACATCCAACCTATTGCTATAAGGAAAAGGAAATAAATTCCTACGATCAGAGTATTGAGTTCCATGTATAAGTCTTCTTTATTATTAATATCTGAAGAGCATATTATCCGTAGAAATTTTAATTTGTAGTATTATAAGTCAAGGTTGTGATAGACCGTATAAACTTGAATATTTGATTTTTAGGCATGAATGAAACGTCAATAAACAAAGAATAGAACACTATAAACTAAGCATTAAAAATCAATACTTTACGAACATTTCAATCAGTAGCTCCGTCAAGGATAATTAACTTTTGTCGTCTCGATAAATGGATTTGAATTTACTTACAATTCATTTAATGCATCCAATTAATATCTAAATCCTTAGGTGTTTGATTCAATAAATAGAGCGCGAAAAACAATAAATAGCTCGCAAAACAACCTCTTACTGTTATTAATCGGCGTTATCTAGAGAATCGCGGAAAATACACAAAACGTGGGAGTCGGTTTAGTAATAGATAAGAAAAAGCCGTTGAAAAGAGGAAACTTAGAGGAAAGCAAAAATCAAATTGATTACCACAACACAGGGTCAGTTGCGGTAATCAAGTCATACAAAATACGGTCGGATAAGACCAGTTCGAGAAGATAGTTTGAAACGGAAAATTTGATACAGCATCAGATTGAAACGGTATCAGTTTGAAGCGATATCAGATTGAACCGCGGTATTCGGTTGGGGTTCTTCCTGTACGGTTTTTAAATACTCGGCAGAAGTAGTTCACATCTTTAAAGCCGCAACGAACCGACACTTCATTGAGCTTGAAGTTGTACTTCTTAAGCATGAACTTGGCACGGTCGACTCGCACGCGCGTGATGTACTCGGCCAACGTCATGTGGCCTTGTTGGCGGAACATTCGCGACAAGTGATTGGATGAAATACTAAAGCGCGAGGCGATGCTGTCACGGGTGATGTGGCGGTGGAAATTCTCTTGAATGTAGATACAAATGCCCTGATACACATCCTGCACTCGGCTGTGAGATTTCTCGACAGGCGCATCCAACATGGTCTTACTGTATTGCAGCAGCGCTTGCAGCAGTAACTCATCCATCGGCTGTTTGTTACTCTCGCGCGCTAATGAACTGAGCGCCTCAAGAATATTGTCAATGGCAAAGCCAGAGCGAGTCTGAATACTGTGCTTTTGAATGTCGTAAAAGCTCTCTTCACCTTTGCGCTTGCTCACCAAGCTTAAACCAAGCTGACGACGGCCAAACAACATGCTCAGCACCGAGCAGTCCGTATCCCAGTTCGGCTTGTTCCAACAGTTAGGTGGGATAAAAATTGCATCACCCGCTTTGGCGATAACATTGGTGATCTTGCGATCATGACTCTCCATTTCATTTATATATTCTCCATCTAGCACCAGCTCTAAACGTGGAAAGTTCACCTGATAACTGCATGCTGAAGGCGTATGAAAATCTCCAGCAAACCAGATGTTGTGAAACGGCTCTCGCTCGTTTAATACCGACGAGATTAAGTCATGAAAAATCATTTATTCGAACTCTTATAGGCAGCAATAAGGCTACGGGAATAGATATACTCCTTAGTGAAACATAGCGCTATTGAGCAAAATCACAATTTGAGATCTAGGTTACAAAAATCCAGTAGTGGAAATAAATCTCCAGTCACAAATCTGATATAGCACATTGTTCCCCCGATAACTCTACACGCCAAACCCCTTGCAAATAAAAGCCTCAAGCAGACTCAACCTATGTCAATAGAGGCCGAAAAACGAGCCACTAACCGATCAAAATCACACTCCATTTATAAGGCAACAATCATCCAGTAAATGCGTTTTTTCTTCACTACAGAAGGCAAGTAATCAATTTCAGAATACCCCTAACAAAATAAAAAAGAGTAGGGGTTCATTATGATCACGACATTGATCAATCAAGATTTGATTAAGCTTTCGCTTAGCGCCAATTCCAAAGAAGACGTATTTAAAGAGCTGATAGACGTGTTGTACGCACAAGGTCGAATTTCAGACAAAGCGCAGTTTTTTGCCGACATTAAAGCGCGAGAAGAACAAGGCAACACAGGGTTTGAAGAAGGCATCGCCCTACCACATGCGAAAAGCAGCGCGGTGACCAAACCTGCAGTTGTTATCGGTGTACACAAACAAGGGATCGAGTACGGCGCCGATGATGGTCAGCCTTCAAAACTGTTCTTTATGATTGCCTCTCCCGATGGCGGCGACAATCACCACATAGAAGTATTGGCAGAACTTTCTTCAAGACTGATTGAAGAAGGTTTCATTGAAAACTTCATGAATGCCGATTCCGAGCAAACCGCATTGGAGCTACTGCTTACCAAACCTGAACCTGCTGAGACTGAAACCAATGTTGAGAAGCAAGGTTTCATCATAGGTGTCACAGGTTGCCCCGCTGGTGTGGCACACACTTATCTGGCAGCAGAAGCGCTAGAGAAAGGCGCTGCGGCGCTTGGCTACGATGTTAAGGTCGAAACCAACGGTTCTATTGGTGTTAAGAACAGCCCCACTCAAGAAGAGATAGAACGTGCCGACGCGATTGTCGTCGCTTGTGATAAGCAGGTCGACATGGCTCGCTTTGCTGGCAAACGCGTGATCTGTACCAACGTAAAAGCGCCAATCAAAGACGCGCAAGGCTTGATCAAACAAGCTCTCGAGGCACCAAGTTACCAAGCAGAACAAGCATCGACCAACCAATCCGTTGCCGAAAAAGCATCGCAAGCGCGTTCAGACCTTTACCGTTACTTGATGAATGGCGTATCACACATGATCCCATTCGTAGTGACGGGCGGCCTTTTGATTGCCCTAGCGTTAGCGATTGGCGGCGAGCCAAGTGAATCTGGTATGGCGATTCCTGCTGGCAGCATGTGGAACCAAATCCTAGAAGTGGGTGTGGTTGCCTTCACATTGATGATCCCGATCTTGGCTGGCTACATTGCTTACGCGATTGCTGACCGCCCTGCCCTAACCCCAGGCTTGATTGGCGGCTGGATTGCCAACAATGGTTCTTTCTATGGTGCTGATGCAGGTACTGGCTTCATTGGCGCAATCATCGCAGGTCTATTAGTGGGTTACTTCGTTAAATGGATTACCTCGTTTAACTACCACAAATTCGTCCAGCCACTTGTACCTATCATGATCGCTCCGATCACTGGATCTCTGTTTATTGCTGGTCTGTTCATCTTTATTATCGGCGCTCCTATCGCGGGGCTGATGGATGCGCTTACTGCCCTACTTACTAGCATGAGCACAGGCAACGTGGTTCTACTAGGCATCGTATTGGGTGGCATGGCTGGCTTTGATATGGGTGGCCCGTTCAACAAGGTGGCGTTCCTATTCTCGGTCGGCATGATTGCCAGCGGTCAAACTCAATTCATGGGTGCAATGGCATGTGCAATCCCTGTGGCTCCACTCGGCATGGCTATCGCAACCAGACTTGGCCGTAAGTTCGACCTATTCGAATCCTCTGAGATTGAAGCAGGCAAAGCAGCAGGCGCGATGGGCTTAGTGGGTATCTCTGAAGGTGCGATTCCTTTCGCGGCTCAAGACCCAATGTCAGTTATCCCGGCCAACGTGCTCGGCTCAATGACTGCTGCAGTAATGGCGTTCTCGTTTGGGATTACCAACAGCGTTGCTCACGGTGGGCCAGTTGTGGCTCTACTTGGCGCAATGAACTACCCAATGCTGGCGCTTCTGTGCATGGCATCAGGTGCGGGTGTGACTGCGGTTACTTGTATCGCGCTTAAAAATCTACGCAAAGCCAAGCTAACAGCAGCAGCGGCTTAAACCATTTCAACTCCAATGGCTTGAGCCCTTCGACCCTACTGTTTTTAGTAGCTAGTAGTTTTTTAGGAACGAATAGAGCTCAAGCCATGTTTCCCTTCATGGTGATTTCGATGTCTGATTTTTCTTTAGCGAACGACTCGTTCGTACAACGCTTTTTCTACCCTATGACTAACGTAATTCAAAACTACGCATGGGGTAGCCCTTCTTCGTTTAGCCAACTGTTTGGTATTGATAACCAGTCTGGTGAGCCGCAAGCGGAGATCTGGATGGGTGCTCACCCGAATGGTTGCTCAATGGTGAACGACAATGGTCAGCAAACCACATTGTCGAGCTTAATTTCTAAGAACTTAAACCTGTTTCTAAGCGAGAAAGTTGCGAGTCGTTTTGGCGAACTGCCTTACCTATTCAAGGTGTTAGCAGCTGAGAAAGCACTCTCTGTTCAAGTTCACCCAAACAAACAACAAGCGGAATCTGGCTATGCTCTAGAAGAGCAGCAAGGTATTCCGATGACCGCTGGCAATCGTAATTACAAAGATCCTAACCACAAGCCAGAATTGGTGTATGCACTAACAGACTACACGGCGATGAATGGTTTTAGGTCAATCAGCGAGATCCTTGAGCACTTCCATTATCTCGACATTCCAGAGCTTCATTCGATGGTCAACGATCTCGCGGGCGATCAAACACCCAATGGCTTAGCCTGCTTTTTTGCGAGCTTACTGTCTTTGGAAGGTGAACAAAAAGGCATGGCGCTTACCATGTTGATCATGAAGGCCAAGCTTTCTGATAAACGTGTATTCCAATTGATTTCAGAACTGGAAGATCAATACCCTGGCGATGTCGGCTTGTTCGCCCCACTGCTATTGAATGTGATTACCCTAAAGCCTGGGCAAGCCATGTATTTAGATGCAGAGACACCCCACGCTTACATCAAAGGGACGGGCTTAGAGATCATGGCGAACTCAGACAACGTACTTCGCGCCGGATTAACACCTAAGTATATGGACGTGAATGAACTGGTTTCTTGTACGAGATTTAATGAAAAGCCTGCGGATAGATTACTGCTAAGCCCGATTGAGCAAGGTGATGTAATGGAATACGAAATCCCTGTTGAGGATTTTAAGTTCTCTATCGTGCAAAACTCACATCAACGACAGATCACCACAGAAGGAGCCGAGATCCTATTGCCGCTCGACGAGTCCATGGTGCTCACTCATCAATGTGGTGAAACCTGCGTGATTGAGAAAGGCCAGTCGGTGTTTATTCCTGCTTATGCTGAGAGTTACAAACTGGACTGCGTTGGACGCGTAGCGCGCGCTTACAGCTAGCTCCCTCAGAACTCAGTACACACTGTTTATGCCCTGCTTTTGCGGGGCATTTTTGTTTTTGACGAAGGCTATTAGCGTGTCAAAAACCTAACCCAAAACGCCATCAAACATGACCAATATCACACCGCATAAATGATGCAAATCACACTTAATTTTGCTGGATACAAATGTACAGTGAAGGGCTTTTATTTGCTATTTCACGAATCGAGTTAATCCATTAATTTTAATTCAAGAACTTCAATAGTGAATGAGTTAATAAATGATCACACAACTAACTAACGTCAACTTAATTAATAACAACCTTCAAGCGAATAATAAGAAAGAACTGTTTGAAGAATTGGCAGGCATGTTATTTGAGAACAACCGAATCAGTAATAAAGAAGCCTTCTTGGCCGACATCGAAATTCGTGAATCTCAAAGCATTACTTCAATGGACGGCATCGCTTACCCACACTCAAAAAGCAAGGCAGTAACTGAGCCGGCAATCGCTGTTGGCGTTAAGCGTGAAGGCATTGAGTATGGCGACGAAGATGGCATTAATCCAACCGTATTTTTTATGATTGCCTCACCAGATAACGGCGCAGACCATCATATTTATGTACTACAAGAACTATTTGGAAAATTCAGTGATGAATTTATCCAAAATATCCATAACGCAAAAGATGAACATCAAATCCTTAATATTTTAATTAATTCATAAGGCGTAGACAATTATGAGCACCCTAGCAAATCAAGCTACGAATACCAGTAGCAATTCTAATAATAAGAATAGTAGTAGCGACTATAAAAAAATCCTTAGTACCATGAAGGGTCACCTGCTTTTCGGTACATCACACATGCTGCCTTTCATCGTAGCCGGTGGTGTTCTGTTGGCTTTAGCGGTAATGGCATCGGGTAAAGGTGCGGTTCCAGCAGACGGCTTGCTGGCAGACATCTCTAACATCGGTATCAAGGGCCTTGTTCTTTTCCCAATCATTCTTGGCGGCTTTATTGGTTACTCAATTGCAGATAAACCAGCGCTAGCACCAGCGATGATCTCTTCTGGCATCATGGCAGACATGGGCGGCGGCTTCCTTGGCTGTATCGTGGCAGGCTTTATCGCCGGTGGTGTGGTACTTCAACTTAAGAAGATCCCGCTGTCTACCAACATGACCGCGCTGGGTGCTTACTTCATCTACCCGCTTCTAGGCACATTAATCTCTGCAGGTATCGTACTGTGGGGCATCGGTGAACCAATCAAACTGTTCATGTCTTCAATGAACGAGTTCCTAGCTTCAATGGCGGGCGCATCTAAGATGGTTCTGGGCACAATCCTTGGTGGTATGACGGCGTTTGATATGGGCGGCCCAATCAACAAAGTAGCGACCCTATTTGCTCAAACTCAAGTAGACACACAACCGTGGCTAATGGGTGGCGTAGGCATCGCGATTTGTACACCACCTCTAGGCATGGCGTTGGCAACTTTCCTATTCAAAAACAAGTTCTCTAAACAAGAACAAGAAGCAGGTAAAGCAGCGGCAATCATGGGTTCTATCGGTATCTCTGAAGGTGCTATCCCGTTCGCAGCGAACGACCCAATGCGCGTACTTCCTTCAATCGTAGCCGGTGGTATCGTAGGTTGTGTGTTTGGCTTCATGACAGACGTTCTACTGCACGCGCCATGGGGTGGCCTAATCACAGCGCCAGTATCAAGCAACATCCCAATGTACGTTGTGGGTATCGCACTAGGCTCGCTAACCACAGCGGTTATCGTTGGCTTCTGGAAACCAGTCGCAGTAGAAACGGAAGAAGACATGGTTGAAGCAGCGCCAGTTCAAGCTCAAACGGCTCCTGTAGCAGGCGAAGGCGAATACGACATCGTAGCTGTAACATGTTGCCCTTCTGGTGTTGCACACACCTTCATGGCAGCGAAAGCACTAGAAAAAGCAGGCTTAGCTGCAGGCCTTAAGATTAAGGTAGAAACTCAAGGTCAAAACGGTATTCAAAACCGCATCACCGACCTAGACGTAGCGAACGCGAAGCTGGTTATCTTGGCTCACGATATTCAAGTGAAAGACGCTCACCGCTTTGCCAATGCGAACGTGATTGAGTGCTCAACCAAAGAAGCGATGAAGAAAGCCGCAACACTGGTCGTCGCATAACCCAACTTCAAGTTAGCTCCTAACTCTAGAGCCCTACCCCCTAAGGGCTCTATTTTTCTCTTCTCTATGAGCTCGTTACATGCTCTTCAATCCCCACTTCTCAGCGGTTTGCTTGAAGAAACCTTGCGTCTTTTTCAATTCAACCCAGTGGTTAATGTAGTTAATCCAAACTTGATCATCTTGTGGTAGAAGCATGGCAATTGGTGTTGGTTTACGTGGCTCTTTTACCGGAACAATTGCGAGTTGTTTGAACTTCTCTACTAAGGTTGCAGCCTCTACATTTGAAGTCACGGAGACATCAGCGCGGCGAGCTAAAAGCTCTTGGAAATCCCGTGCCGGCGCTTCAATTACGATGTGTTGTGCCGATGGGAAGAAGTCCTTCACCATTTTTTCTTGTACTGTGCCGAGCGTGGCGGCAACTTTGATTTCTGCTTTGTCAAAGTCACTCCAATCGGAGAACTTCTCTATGTCTTTCTTTTGCACAACAGGGACAAAAGCCAGATAGAAGTAAGGTTGGCTGTACCCAGCGACTTTTGCTCGAGACATGTTGAGCGATGCGCTGCCAGTCACGTCGTATTTGTTGGCCGTGATGCCATTCACCAAGGTTTTCCAGTCTGTTGCGACGTATTCCACTTTTACGCCTAGGTCTTTAGCCAACTCAGTCGTGACATCGATATCAAAGCCGCGGTAGCTATTGGTCGCTGGATCCTTCATTGTCATTGGGTTCCAATCCCCAGTTGTACCAACGCGAAGAACTCCGGCATCGAGTATCTCCTGCAAACGACTTTGTGCATGTGCAATTTGTGTAAAAGCAAGTAAGCACATTCCTAATGCAATTAAGCTTTTCTTCATTTTTTATTCCTTCAAAGAATGCTGATTTCTAAGTGATGAATGTAGATATTCTTCTTAATTATTAACCATTAAACAGATTTGGTTGTTAACATAGCAATAACAAATGGAGTTTTTGGGAGTAAATGTGAACTATCGTCACTTATCGCTAGTTTCTCTGCTGTTTCTGACAGGATGTTCAGACTACCAATGGGGATGGTATGTACTCGACCCGTCGACGGAGCAGGGGCGAACTAACATTCAGTTTTTGATGGCTGGTTTTAGCGAGACTATTCAGGTTTCGTTGCTAAGCATGTTTTTTGCTATGGCTCTGGGTCTATTGGTCGCCTTTCCAGCGCTTTCTAGTTCTCCAATACTCAGGGGGATTAATCGACTTTACGTAGAGGTGATGCGTTCTATCCCTGTATTGGTATTGCTATTGTGGGTGTATTACGGAATGCCGACATTACTCGATGTCTCTTTGAACCACTTCTGGGCAGGGGTAATCGCATTGACTATTGCCGAGAGCGCCTTTATGGCAGAAGTGTTCCGTGGGGGGATTCAAGCGATTAATCGTGGCCAACATGAAGCGGCCGAATCCTTGGGATTGACCTATTGGCAAAAAATGCGATTGGTTATCCTACCACAGGCATTCCGTCAAATACTGCCGCCCTTGGGCAATCAGTTTATTTATATCCTCAAGATGAGCTCGCTAGTGAGTGTGATTGGTTTGAGTGATTTAACAAGGCGAGCAAATGAGCTGGTGGTGAACGAATATTTACCTTTAGAGATCTATACGTTTCTGGTTTTGGAGTACCTTGTTCTTATTTTGGTCGTATCGCAAGCGGTTCGTTGGCTAGAAAAAAGGATTGCGATTCCGAGCCATTAAATGGTTCTAACCCTCAAGAGTGTTTAGCTATCTCCAACAAAAAAGCCTCGAGCACAAAACCGAGCTCCTGTTGATACTCCCCCTAAGAAAAATCCCCACTCATCTGAGCGGGGATTTCTTTATTTTGACTCTTCGACACATCGACTTATTCAGTCAATGCTTCTTCTGTCTCTAGGTCGAACAGATGGCACTGTGAGGTATTGAAATGCAGCACTGTCTCTTCGCCACTGTTTGCCGTTCGATCTGCATCAAAAGGCACCCTTGCCACCATTTTGTCATGACCGAGTTGGAAGTAGAGATACAGTTCGTTACCCATCGACTCAACCACATCAAGCCTGTGCGTTTGAGTATTCACCTCAGACAACGGCGCATCGTGATTAGCCAATTGAATGTGCTCAGGGCGAACACCGAACCACACCCACTCACCCATCTTTTCACGAGCGATAATCTGCTTGTCTTGTGGCAGCGTCCAACGAGTACCACTTTCAGAGACCACGTTCATCACACCGTCAATCTCATCCAATCTCACCTTGAGAAGATTCATCGCCGGCGAACCAATAAAGCCCGCGACAAACTTGTTTGCTGGGTATTGATAAAGGTTCATTGGCGTATCGACCTGCATGATCTCGCCTTGATTCAACACACAGATGCGATCGCCAAGGGTCATCGCTTCCACCTGATCGTGTGTCACGTAGATCATGGTGGCGTTCTGCCCTTCTTGCTTCAGGTTATTGTGCAACTGAGCAATGCTGACACGAGTCGAAACACGCAGCTTGGCATCCAAGTTAGACAAAGGCTCGTCAAACAAGAACACATCTGGCTTACGCACCATCGCACGACCAAGCGCCACACGCTGCCTTTGACCGCCCGACATTTCACCTGGCTTATTATTTAGCAGGTGTTCGATATCCAGAGTCTTGGCTGCATCTTCAATTCGCTCATTGATTTCATGCTTTGGCAGCTTCTGTTGCTTAAGGCCAAAAGCCATGTTTTCGTACACCGACATATGCGGATAAAGCGCGTAGTTCTGAAACACCATTGAGATACCACGATCTTTAGGTGGCAGCTCATTCACACGCTTATCGCCAATGTAGACATCGCCTTCTGAGATATCTTCAAGGCCTGCGATCATACGAAGTGTGGTGGATTTTGCACAGCCAGACGGCCCAACAAACACCATGAACTCACCTTCGCGAATATTCAGATCGACACCGTGCACAGCCTTAAAACCATTTGGGTAAGTTTTCTCTACCCCTCTCAGTGTGACTTCAGCCATAACCTGTCCTTAAATCAATTTGTTAAATACTATCTTTGCAATCTGTCGTGGACATTTTAGCCACGTTCTTGCAGTTGGTTGAGCTCAAAATGGGCGACTGATGCGATAACCAGATCCGCCACTGGCTCTAACTCACTGTGTTGTGCCGTGCCCGTCAGAACACCGACATTGCTTGCGCCTGCGTTGCGGCCAAACTCCATATCTGAAACCGTGTCACCAAACATGATCACTTCATGTGGCTCAATACCGCACTTTTCACAGAAGGCATTGAGCAGTGCTGGCGCAGGCTTAGGTTCGATATCACCATCGGAGTAACCAACATAATCGAACATCTCGCTCAGACCCGATTGATCTAGTGTGTAGATCGTTGAGTCTTTGGTATCCGCGGTCGCGATGCCTAAAATCATGCCTTGCTGCTTAAACAGACCCAGCTTTTCAGTCACACCCGGTAGGGCTTCAATCCAGCTTGGATTCTCTTCCACTTCGTCATTGAAAGCGGCTTTGGTCACCTTAGTGAACTCAGCGAGCGAGACATTAGGTTGCAGCATGTTGAACCACGCTGTCGCGGTATCTTCCACTGGGTTTGAGGCTAATAGTCCATAGTTATCAACCACATCACCTTCCACACCGATGGCCAAGAGTAACTCAGCAGGTGTGACAGTTTGATTACCTTGATGCTGGTCACTGTAAGATTTAACACGTTCACAAGCACCACGAGAAACGTTAAGCCACATCTTGTGGAACTCTAACAATGTGCCGTCTTTATCAAATAACATCGCCTTAAACTTCATCACGGCTCATTCGCTCCATTAGTTCTCCCCAAGTACGCACTAGGGGTTGGTTAAATTCTGGTTGTTTGCCGTCGAATACGGCGTTGATGCAGCCTTCAAACTCATGTTCATCAGATGCAGGTTGAGTGCTGTTAATTAATGCAGAAGAAAGTTCTCCACGACGAATATCAACACGGCACCAACGGTAGCCTTCATCAATATGGATACTTTGCAGCTCATCATTCAGAGCGATTCGTTCAACAATCTCGCCATCCACCACGCACTCTGCGTAGTAAGGGTTTTCTGAATCAGAGACCGCAATTCGGTATGTTAGTGGTTGGCCTTGAGAGTCTTTGCCCGGTAGCAAGTCGCCTAAGTTGATATCAAACTTCAAGCCACAGCGGCGCTCTAGGTAAACTTGCCCATTACGCAAACCAGACAAGATGCCTTCGCCGCTCAAGCCATGGCTGTATACGAAAGTTGATGGGTCACCGTAGATAGAAGGCTCATCCGATTTAGGATTGCGTTCATGGGGCTCAAGGTGTGAATCGCTGCCGCCAATCGCCGTAATACGCTGGCCACAATTCCACATTTCATTGAGAACCAATAATGCTTCTTCGGTCGCTTTAGGCGAGGTTGACCAAGTTGGGTCACAACACACTTCAAACGTAGACACTTGGCTAAGATCCACTTGATCGTAATGCCAATGCCACGGCTTCATCATCGGGTGATTAATGCCAAGGGAACTGTGTCCACTTTTAGCTAAGCTCAATCCCGCTTCCATGGTTGCTTGGCTGCTGTGTTCAACGTATCGAAGGTCCAAAGACTTAACTGGGCCATGCACATTAAAGTGCCCGAGGTCGGTTGTGACTTCTAATGCAGGTAAGAACAAACACTGTTTTGAAACAGGTAGCTTCGGCTGACAGATGTTGTGCTCAGTGAAGAAGAAGAAATCGAGCCCTTGTGATTCCACAATCCCTTTAGCCGCTGCCAAGGTATTGTGACCATCAGAAAGCTGAGTGTGAGCGTGTAAGTCACCACGATACCAGCGAGAATCAGAACTCAGCATGTGGCTGTAATCAAACTCGATATGGTGCTCACTTGTCACTGTTGGGTTCAGTTCTAGCTCAACATCATTATTAACTGACTCTTCAGAGCAAAGCACATCGACTTGATACTGCATCGCACGCTCGGTGCGAAACTCACCTTCAAGGTTGTAAAGTTCTAAGAACCACTCGCCCGATGGAATCGCGCCATCAATCGCGCCTAACCCTGCGTTTTGCGGTTGGATAGTGAGTGACTTGTTCGCCTTCTCAAACAACACTTTGCCACGAAATGCTTGGTTGGCATCATAGGCTGCCGCGTATAAAAATCCTTTTTTCACCGTTGTACCGGTAATCTCTACGCTGTGAGAACCTGTTGGCACATCAAAGGGGATACGTACTCTGCCAAACGGCAGCTCACCTTGAAATTGGGTCATTGTCTTCACCAAATTCGTCCTAATTAAAGGACTGGGTCAAAAAGAGGCCCACCCGAATAGATGGGCCTTTGTTAGTCAATAGCTCTTCGTTATTAATAGCCAAGAGCTAACCACTTTACAGATTAAGAACGATTCGCTCGGTCTAGTGCACGTTGTGCTTTCTTAGCTGCTTGTTTCAGCGCTTTGTCCGCAGGCACGTTTTGGATTTGAATCTGGTCCGCAGCCACCTTAAGAGCATCCATGATCTTACCGTTAGTAGGGTCTAGGAAATCTTTGGTTGCCGTGTTCGCTTGCTTCAGCGGGATCAGAGCTTGTGGGTTATCTTTAGTGAACGCTTGGTATTCTGGAACTTCAGAAACGCTGTTACGCACTGGGATGTAACCCGTGAACATTGACCATGCCGCCGTGTTTTTCGCGTTGGTGTAGAACTCAACAAACTCGAATGCACCTTTAGCCGCTGCTTCGTCTGTGCCTTTTGGCATTACATAAACCAACGCACCCGCTTGTGGCGCAGAAGGGTTTGAGCCCCACCCTGGTTGTGTGGTTGCCGAAAGCTTAGTGAAGTCCAAGTCACCTTGGTCACCCGATGAACCGGTGTAGCCAAGCACGTTGTCTTTCATCACGTCATCAATGGTTTTGTACCAGTATTCCCAACCTTGACCACCGTAGTGAATACGCATAATTTGATCATCGTGGATCCACTTACGGAAGCTGTCCCACACCTCAACCCACTCAGCCGAGTCGATAAGTACAGTTTTGCCATCATCACTGATGATCTGCGCGCCGTTAGAGAAAGCCGCATCAATCATGTTGTCTTGACCCCACATCGGCTCCCAGCCATAGAAGGTTACATTGCCTTTCTCGTCACGCTGTGTGACTTTTTCAGCGACCTTAGCCACGCCTTGCCATGTGTTTAGGTCTTGCTCGGTAAAGCCGTTGTCTGCCAACACCTGCTTGTTGTAGTAGAACACTTGAGTTGTACCGTAAGCAGGTAGGCCGATGATGGTGCCATCGTCTGCGGTCACTTGGTCTTTAAACGCGCCAATGAAATCAGAGAAGTTGAACTCTTCATCCATGAACGGCGTTAAGTCACGGCTCAAACCACGTCCGTGCATCGCTTCCGCACGGCCTGAATCTAGCAGCACAAGTTCAGGTGCAGTTCTAGACGCTAGGCCTGCTTGCAACTTCTGGTAGGTTTCTGTGTAGTTACCTTGCAATGCTGGCTTCACCACATACTCATCTTGGCTCGCGTTGAACTCTTCGATGAGCTTAGTCATCATTTGCTGTGGCTTAGTACCACCGGAATACCAAAAGTTAACTTCGGTTGCGGCAACAACACTGCTAGAGAACATAGACGCGCTTGCTGCGCCAGCACACACTAGTGCGAGAGTTTTTAGTTTCATTTCCGTTTTACTCTTTTACGCCGTTATCGGCGATACCTGAAAGAATCGTCTTTTGACAAATGACGAATAGAATTAACAAAGGCAATACTGCAATGGTGCTCGCCGCCATGATTTGCGACCAGTTCAACCCATAGTTACCTTCGGCAATAAAGTAGTGACGAATACCAGTAGCGATCAGATTTAAATCCTGAGTCGTTATCACTAGGCTCGGCCACATGTAGCTGTTGTAATTGGTAATAAAAGTGATGAGGAACAGTGTTGCGACTGCTGCTCGGCATTGCGGTAAGATGATTGCCCATAAGATTTTGAGCTCACCTGCACCATCAATTCGTGCCGCTTCAATCAGCGACGGATGCACCTTGATAAACACTTGGCGTAGATAGAACACACCGAACACCGACGCCGCATTCGACGCCACTAGGCCCATGTGTGAATCCAACAAGCCTAGCTTTGCCAAGGTGATGTAAGACGGAATGTAAGTCACTGCTCCCGGCAGCATGTAACAACCCATCACGACGAAATAGAGCACCGTCTTCGAGCGAAACTTCAGCTGAGTCAGTGCGTATGCAAACATCGCCGAGTTCACAATCACCAACAGCGTAGTGAATAAAGCCACGCTAAAACTGTTGAAGATGTACAAGCCAAACGGCGCGCTGTGAAAGGTTTCGACAAAGGTTTCCCAGCGAAACTGTTCTGGAATCAAGTCCAGCGGGTTAGCAAAGATCTCATCATTGGTTTTCAGCGAACCAGACAGCATCCATAAGAAAGGGAATACCATAATGGTTCCGCAGGTTGCCAAGAACAGGTGCTTAGCCAATGCGATAAACGAGCGGCGATCCACTGAAGCTTTCTTTGACGCAATCTCTGATTTGGTCGCTTTGGTTTGGGCTCTAACTTTGGCTTTAGCTACTCTTTGATTTAATACTTGGTTCGCATCCAATACTTGCGTGGTCATAATTCTGTCCTTTCAAAAATCGACTAGTAGTACACCCAGCGCTTGCCGATGTAGGTATTAATAAGTGCCAACAATCCAGTAATCAGGAATATCACTAACGATGTCGCGGCCGCAGGTCCCATTTCGTAACGTTCAAATGCTTGTTGGTAGAACAAGTACAACAAGGTACGAGTCTCACCGCCCGGCCCGCCTTGCGTTAGGATCTGGAACTGATCGAACGCCTGCATTGCCGTGATAATATTGACCACCACTAAGAAGAATGTGGTTGGAGAAATCAGTGGCAGCGTTATCTTCAAAAAGCGCGTTAAGCTGCTGCAACCATCAATCAAAGAAGCCTCATACAGTGACTCTGGAATCTTGTTGAGCGCACTGATGTAAAACAGCATCGTCCAACCAATCGCCTGCCACACCGTCACGATAATCACCGCAATCAAGGCTGTGTTTCCGTTTTCTAACCATGGAATCGCGCTGAACCCTGCCGACTCCAATAAGTGGTTTGCCAAACCTGATTTGGTCTCGAACACCCAAGACCACACAATCGACACTGCCACCGTTGGCGTGATCCAAGGAGAAAAGATCACTGCACGATAAAACTGACTGCCCTTGAAGTTTTTGTGCAGTAGCATGGCAAACACAAGGCCAAGAATGATGGTTGGAATCACCACACCGACCGAGAACCAAAACGTGTTGAGCATCGCTTGGATGAACTCGTAGTCCTCGACCATGTACTGGTAATTTTCTAAACCGATGAACGAATAATCTGGCGAGATGTAATCCCAATCGGTGAAGCTGATATAAATCGAATAACCAAATGGTACGAGCCAAAAAGTAAACAGTGGCACCAACAACGGTGCAGTAAATAGCAGTACCTTTAAGCGGTTTTTCATTGGTTCTGAGAAAGCACTCATGGTGACCTCGTCCTTATTTGTATGCGGTTAAATTAAGGGGTTTGTGTGACAGGTTAGTAAGAGCGCCCTTCATTTTTTTTATGGCTACCCATTAGAAAATCTTTCTTCCAGTTCACCGTCTTCCATCTGGTGATAAAGCCAGTCACAAAAGAAATTCACCTTGGCACTGCGACGGTGTTTGGTAATCAAATAGTGGGCAGATTCAGCAGGCATCGAGGACTCTGTCGCCAGAACAAGATCGTTTTTCTCCAACAACTCAGACACCGCAAGTGAACGCACCAACAGTACGCCAATCCCATGCTTAACCGCTTCTAGGGCGTGCAAAGAGTTACTCACTTCAAGTAGCACCTTCGGTAAAGTCATCTCGAATTGGTTGTGACTCAGCCATTGCAGCCAGTTCTCTCGATAGCCTTTTACTTGCACGGTCGGCAAAGCAGAAAAATCATGCTCAACCAAGGAGTCTTGATATTGTTTTTTAAATTCTGGGCTGCACACCAACTGCCAATGCTCTTGAAACAGTCGCTCACTATGAGTGTCTTCGCTTTCAACCTTGCCATTGGTCAATTCGATATCGACATTCTGACAAGGATTGGTTGATGGCCAGTCCACCAGCTGAATATCGAGCCTGATAAAAGGGTATTTTTGATAAAAAGATGGCAGGCGAGGTAACAGCCAGTTATGGCAAAAGGTGTGATTAACGCGCAGGCTCAACACGTCGGTTTCTTTTTCCCCGAACAGGATTTGAGTCTGTAGTTTCAGGTGTGCCAATGAGCCAGCAACAATCGGTTGATAATGCTGGGCAGCCGACGTCAGCTTTACGCCTTTGGAGCTGCGTTCAAACAGTGTGGTATCGAGAAAGGTTTCTAAACTTTTAAGCTGTTGGCTCACCGCAGCTTGTGTAACACAAAGCTCTCGCGCAGCTGCGCCAATAGAACCGAGGCGGGCAACAGCTTCGAACGCAACAAGGGCACGTAGAGGGGGTAACATGGCTTCACCTGATTGAAATAAAAGTGAAAAATACTTCAGTCAGGTTTCAGTTTTTTGCGCTTACCGTTACAGATTAATGACGAAGGGACGTTGATCAGATATTTATGATCAACGTCCCTTTTCTCTATTTCATATTTTTAGCGGTGTGTCGTCGCGTGAATCAAACGCAATTATTCTTTGATGTAGAGATCCTTAGAATAGATACGCCCTTCTACATTGTTCTTCGCAAAACCACCGACACTTGGTCGCACTAGGCGAGCCTGCATGTAGTAGTAGATTGGCGCGATCGGCATGTCATCTGCCAGCAACTGTTCAGCTTGGTCATAGAAACCTTGGCGATCTTGCTCACTGGTAGCGGCTAAGGCGCTGTCCATTGCTGCGTCGTACTTGTCATTGCTGTAACGGGCAAAGTTACCCGAAGAACCAGAGCGCAATAGGCTCAAGAAGGTTGATGCTTCGTTGTAATCCCCACACCAAGAGGCGCGCATTACATCAAAATCACCTTGGCGACGCGATACTAAGTAAGACTTCCACTCTTGGTTTTCTAGTTCGACTTGAGCACCTAAGTTGCCCTTCAACATTGACGCAATCGCCACTGCAATCGACTTGTTCGATTCACTGGTGTTGTAAAGCAATTTGAAATCTAGTGGGTTAGACGCATCGTAGCCCGCTTCTTTCAGCAGCTCTTTTGCTTTTCGATCACGTTCCTTTTGAGTCCAAGTGCTGTACTCAGGTTGTGTCGCATCAAAACCAGCCGTGTACTCATGAGCAAAGGTATAAGCCGGTAAGTTGCCGACCTGAGTAACACCATTGGTGATAACGTCACGCATCATGGAATAAGAGACAGCCTTACGGACTCGTGCGTCATCGAATGGTGGTCGTGTTGTATTGAACGCGTAGTAGTAAGTACACAGCAAAGGCACCGCGGTAAACGCATCTTGGTATTTGGTTTTTAGCTGCTGCGCCATATGTGTAGGCACATCTGAAGTGATATCGACCTCGCCCACCGCATAACGGTTAATCGAGGCATTCTGATTCTCAAACGGAATATAAGTCACCTCGGTTAAGTGGGTATCTGAACTGTCCCAGTACTTCGGGTTTTTCTTCAATTCAATGCGCTCGTTCACCACCCACTCGTCTAGTACGAATGCACCATTACCGACAAGTTGCTTAGGATCGCTCCACGGCTTGTCGCTACTTTCTAAGGCTGATTTATGCACTGGCATCATGGATGTGTGGCCTGTCATCGCCACAAAGTAAGGCACTTTACTATCGAGTTCGAACTTCACCGTGTGTTTATCGACTGCAGAGATACCTAACTCTTCAACCGGCTTTTTGCCTTCGGCTACGTCAGCAATGTTGTTGATTTGAGTAAGCTTCAGGTACCACACGTTTGGCGATGCGGTTTTAGGGTCTACCGCGCGTCTTATCGCATACACGAAATCATCGGCCGTCACCGGATCGCCATTCGACCATTTAGCATCTTTACGCAGGTGGAATACAAAGGTCTGGTTGTCTTCGGTTTCCCAAGACTGTGCAACACCTGGGGTGATGTTGCCATCGCGATCTTGAATCACTAAACCTTCAAATAGGTCACGTAAAATGTGCATTTCCGGCAGGCCTTCAGCTTTCGCAGGATCGAGTGTCGCAGCTTCTGCATCATTCGCACGCACTAAGTGTTGTTCTTTCGCCAGAGAAGTTCCCGAAGGCAATGTGTCAGAAACGGCAGTCACTGATATAAAAGGGGTCAATAGAGATGAAATGAGTAACGCCGTTGAATGTTTCTTAAAATCCATATGTTTTTGCTCTCCTAGCCTATCTTTGAAGCAAGTAATAAAATTAACAATGCGACTGTTGACGAGTTTTAACGCTTTAGTTTATTTAAGTAGGTTTGTGTAATCGTTAATACTTGATAGTACTTGATCAATCAGGAGATAAAGGTGAGTTTAATTCCAAGAACGGAAAGAGCTGCATTTTCAATAAAGCCGCTGCCATATGGAAATTCGGTATTGGGCGCACCCTTGCTCTATTTCCCCGCGCAAGTAGAAAGCGAATCTCTCGGGCTAATCATAGCAGGCACACACGGTGATGAAACCGCATCTATCGCAGGTTTGTCTTGTGCGCTAAGAAGCTTGCCAGCCGCCAACTTACGACACGATGTGATTCTGTCGATGAACCCAGATGGTAATCAGTTAGGTACCCGAGCCAACGCCAATCAAGTCGATTTGAACCGCGCCTTTCCGACGCAAAACTGGACAGAAGACGGCACCGTCTATCGCTGGAGCTCCCACACGCCAGTCAGAGATGTAAAAATAAAAACGGGGCAGGCCGATCAGCTTGAACCGGAAGTGCTATCGCTCATCAACCTCATTGAGCAGCGCAAACCCAAGTTCGTTATCTCTTTCCACGAACCACTCGCCATGGTCGATGATCCAACCCAATCGGAGCTTGCAACTTGGTTAGGCAAACAGTTCAACCTACCACTCGTTGAAGACGTCGATTACGAAACCCCAGGGTCATTCGGCACTTGGTGCCAAGAAAGAAACCTACCGTGTATTACCGTAGAACTGCCACCAGTTTCTGCGGATCTGACTATCGAGCAGTATTTGGATGCGTTTGTGGCGGTGTTGGGGTGTGAGAGGTAAGTTAGAAAGACTCAATGTAGAAATTATTAAGTTATCGTGGGAGCTTGAAATTCTTAGCTCAAAGTTTGACGACTATAATTGGTTCATAAGCAATAGCTTTAATTGTTCTACTTAATGCAACCCTTTTAATCATGTTCACCTGAGCTTATTATTCGCTCTCAATAAGCCACACAACGGTTTATAGTTTTCTAAAGAGCTATCTCTCAATCGTTCTCTTGCAATAATAACACTCTGTTTTTCGTCCAACACTTCATTTACTAGTTTTGGTAATGCCTTAATACCTTTGATGTTATTCTCAACAACTTTACACCCTCGAGGTGCTTCTTTTGCCAAAGACTGTACCTTGGGCGAATATCCAATTAATACGCTAGGAACACCACATAGAAACGCCAAAACAGCAGCATGGTAACGCATACCAATAACTACATTTGCAGCACCAATCACTTTGGTTACATCTTTCAATGTCGGTGATACAAAACTAACTTTAGTGGACATCTGAGCAGCTATTGTATGGTGATAATCCAAATCCTTGTCCAAATCGAATGATACTAAACGAATTGGCAAATTTACTTGTCGAGCAATAACGTCAAGGGCATCCGCAATATGACTTGGATCATCGAGGGTAACATGTTCCCGCATATGTACCGGTAGCCAACTGCGTTTCTTTGAGAACGGCCTTAGGGCAACTGCAATGTAGCCATCAGACTCATATTCCTGAACGGAATGGCCAAATACTAAATCTGCTGCTTGTTTAACATTCTGTACGCTTATCTGTTTGAGTATTTGAAGAGATTCTGTATCACGCACATTCATGGGGACAGATGTTCCAAATGTCATACGTATTAGCCATTTACTGAACCTCATACTAACAAGACCAGCTCCCAAACCGAGGCCTACGACTTCTTTTCCCATTAATCGAGCGATCCATACACGAGATAAATGGTAGGGCAGGTTCCAAATACTCGTCTCATCTTGTAATAATCCTCCACCACCAAACACCAAAACATCCCCTTGTCGAATTGCAATTAACTGACCTAAGATGTCTCGATGACCTACGGATTGCGTACCAAAAGTTTTGCGAGTCCTGTTAGGATCAAGTGTTATAGCAACGACATCCTTTCTAGATATACCGAGAACCTCCAATTGCTCTAACAACACCTTGAAGATCAATTCGTCTCCAAGGTTTTTAGATCCAATCCAAGCCGACACGACTACCTTCAAAATGCCTCTCTTTGTTTCTCTTTCTTAAATAAAATCAGTAATCCTGCGATCGGTAGCAAAGTTGAAAGACCGGCTATACGGTTTAGTGTTGCCGAAAGGAACCCCGCAGAAGCTGCGACACCTATGAGAGGAGCTAACACAGCAGAAACTAGCTCTCGAACACCTAATCCGGCAGGAACGACAGACACAGCGGAACCCATTACACCGGATACAACAAATACTGACGCTTGAAGGAACAAAACATCTAAACCTAGGGCTTGGAAGCAAAAGTAAATTCTCGCAGCGTCCACTAGCACCAGCACAAACTTTAAAACGACAACATACAAATAAGTCATCGAATGTATATGGTTGTAGGAAACAACCCAGAAGCTACTTAACAAAGCCAACCCACCCGTTCCTATAACCCCCCAGGCTATCAAGCCATCTACAAAATGGAGTAAAGTCATGCCTGCATAAAGAAACGATATACCGATCCAAATCAAAGCCAGCAGCATGTTAATTCCTGTGCTTTTTATTAAACTTAGCCCTGTAGATTTCAATGCCAAAATACGAACGATACTCGCACCGGGGACAGGTAGCATATTAGCTGCCGAACCAACTATCGTGATTTCCAACGACCTAAAGATTGAAAACTTCCTTCCAACCATGCGCGCACAGCACATAAACTCTAACCCATTAATCATCACAGTCAGTGGTACGCCTACTAACACCACCACAGCGGCATCATACCAGTCGAATTCGTTGAAAAGATCTGGCTCATCACGTAAGGATAGGTAAATACCCGCCAAAAATAATAGCATTGCAGTCGCTAGAATCTTTATCTCTATATTCGGAGAAAGCCTAATTGACCTGATAGACATAAACTTCGTTGTTACTAATTCAATATATTTGGATATCATGAAAGCTATCAACAATGACTTTAGGTCTGAGAACAATTTGATATATAAATAGTATGCAAGAAACCTCCTAGAATAACGCCACTACACTGCACCTAACTCTTATTTGAACGATATCACTTTTGAAAGTTAAGCTCATATTCTAACAAGCATATGACTCATACTATTTCAAAAATTAGACCTTCCATTACATGATATTATAGCCAACTTTTAAGTGAACGTTCCCTATTGATATCTGGGCAAAAAATGGAATTGCTCTGCGCTTTCCAGTCGAGTGACCATCTCTTATTTTTCATAAAGATAATTCTACATTACGGATCACAAACGGAAATATCTGGACAAACTATTGGCTCGGTTTGACAGATGCTAAGGAAAGTTGGTCAAATCTTACAAAATTTATCGGTCGAAAATCTCAACAGAAAGAAATAGGATATGAATAAGGTTAGCTAAGCTAATGACTCACCGACGTCGAAAACAGGTTGATAATCACCACTCCAGCCAGAATCAAAGCGATGCCGATGATTGCGAAGATATCGAGCTTTTGTCCGTAGACCAGCCAAGACAGTGCTGCGACTAACACGATCCCTGCCCCGCACCAAATCGCATAGGCCACACCCAAAGACATGGTTTGCACTGTGAGAGACAACAGATAGAAAGCACAGCCGTAGCCAGCCAATACTGCGGCAGTGGCTGGCAGAGAAGTAAACTGCTGTGTTTTAGGTAATAAAGAAGTGGCGACAACTTCAAGCACGATGGCAAGTGACAACATCACTGGAGGTGGGAGAGATAAAAACATGTTTGAGTCCACAACAATAAAATACGGCGCTCAGAATATTGTAGTTTTATTTCCAATTCATGCGATTTTCAGTAAGCAATTATTATGACGTACCCTAAAAGATCTTAACCAAAAAACTCAATGAATAGATTTTAGATAACTCATCCTTATACTGACCCGTCCTGATATGGGTTGACACTTGATTGACTAAAACGCTCGATGTATTTCATCGGGCGTTTTGTATTTTAGAGCTGTGTGAGGCCTATATTCATTATAGATTTTTACTGATTCAGCGACCATTTTCTTTGCTTCATCTAAAT
>NZ_JAKEUP010000017.1:0-96955 GCF_022397895.1 Vibrio sp. Isolate33 | reverse complement strand
CCACAACGGTTATGTGCGATAGCATGGAAGCAATGTTTACCTAGGTCGATACCTAAAATATGAATAGAAGACATATGGTTCACCTCATTCTGAGAGCCTACTCTAAGCTTAAGGGCTTGAGAGTGAGGCGGACCATATAATTAAGCCCATCACTAGATGGGCTTCTTATTATCTAAGCAATAGATAATCTGTCGATTATTCAACCGTTACCGCTTTCGCTAGGTTACGAGGTTGGTCAACATCGGTACCTTTGATTAGCGCTACGTGGTAAGACAGCAGCTGCATCGGTACTGTGTAGTAGATAGGTGCTGTTACTTCACTTACGTGAGGCATCTTGATGATCTTCATATTCTCATCGCTTTCAAAGCCAGCGTCTTGGTCAGCGAATACGTAAAGTAGACCGCCACGAGCACGTACTTCTTCAACGTTTGATTTCAGCTTCTCTAGTAAGTCATTGCTTGGTGCAATTACCACTACAGGCATATCTGCATCAATAAGCGCTAGAGGGCCGTGCTTAAGTTCACCAGCTGCGTATGCTTCAGCGTGAATGTAAGAGATCTCTTTCAGCTTCAGTGACGCTTCCATTGCGATTGGGTAGAACTCGCCACGACCTAGGAACAATGTGTGGTGCTTATCAGCAAAGTCAGGTGCTAGCGCTTCGATCTCTTTATCGAATGCTAGAGCTTGCTCGATAGCCGTTGGTAGCTCATGCAGCGCTTTAACGATTTCCGCTTCTTTCTCTTCATTGATGCGACCTTGCAGACGACCAATTGAAGTAACCATCATCAGCATTGCTGCTAGTTGAGTTGTGAAAGCCTTAGTTGAAGCTACACCGATCTCTGTTCCTGCACGAGTCATGAAAGCAAAATCAGATTCACGAACCAGCGAAGAACCCGCAACGTTACAGATAGTCATTGCTGACATGTAGCCTTTCTCTTTTGCAAGACGAAGTGCAGCAAGCGTATCAGCCGTTTCACCAGACTGAGATAGCGTAACTAGCAGGCTGTTTGGACGCACAACGAAATCGCGGTAACGGAATTCAGAAGCGATCTCTACATCACAGCTTACGCCCGCTAGAGACTCAAACCAGTAACGAGCAGCCATACCTGAGTTGTAAGAAGTACCACATGCGATGATCTGCACGTGTTCAACCTTGCTTAGGATCTCTTCAGCTTTAACACCGATTGCGTTAGTGATAACCGAAGTTTCAGAGATACGACCTTCCATTGTGTTGATCAGCGCAGTTGGCTGTTCGAAGATCTCTTTTTGCATGAAGTGACGGTATTTACCTTTATCACCTGCATCGTGTTCTGCGTTTGATTCAACGATTTCACGCTCTACACGCTCACCTGCAACGTCAAATACCGTTACATCACGACGAGTAACCTCAGCAACATCACCCTCTTCTAGGTACATGAAACGACGAGTTACGCTTAGTAGTGCAAGTTGGTCTGATGCTAGGAAGTTCTCACCTACACCAAAACCGATAACGATAGGGCTACCAGAACGAGCTACAACAATGCGGCTAGGATCTTTACGATCAACCACAACCGTGCCGTACGCGCCGTCTAACTGCTTAGCGGTTTTTTGTAGTGCTTCAACCAATGAATCAGAAGTACGAAGTTCCCACTCAACTAGGTGAGCGATAACTTCTGTATCCGTTTGTGAAGTAAACACGTAGCCACGCTCTTGCAACAGAGTACGCAGTGATTCGTGGTTTTCGATAATACCGTTATGTACAACTGCGATATCACCAGACATGTGTGGGTGTGCGTTTGCTTCAGACGGCTCACCGTGTGTTGCCCAACGAGTGTGAGCGATACCTGTACCACCAATCACTTGTTGCTCTTCTACCGCGTCTGCTAGCTCTTGTACTTTACCTAAGCGGCGAACACGAGTTAGGTTAGATTCGCTATCCACCACAGCGACACCTGCAGAGTCGTAACCACGGTATTCTAGGCGGCGAAGGCCTTCTACTAAGATTTCGGCTACATCACGTTGTGCTACTGCACCAACAATTCCACACATAGTTTTACTCCATCAATTTTGTTTATTCCTACTGGCAGCAAGCAAAGGCCATATCTTTAATAAGATCAATTATAGGAAGTTAAATGCATAATATTTAAAATTAGTTTTAAGCTGGATCAGTCAGGATCACTCGAACGTCATGTGATTCGATACTTGCTTGAGATTCTTTGCTCAAGTCTGTATCGGTAATCAAGATATCGATGTGGTTCCAAGCCAGCTCTAAATTGGGGATCTTTCGTCCCACTTTTTCAGACTCAACCATCACGATCACTTCTCGTGATACTTCAGCCATAACTTTACTCAGGCCAACCAACTCATTGAATGTGGTTGTGCCTCTGTCGAGGTCGATACCATCAGCCCCGATAAACAGTTGGTCAAAATCGTAAGCACGCAAAACTGACTCTGCGACTTTGCCTTGGAAAGAATCCGAATGGGTATCCCAAGTACCGCCGGTCATGAGTAGCGTCGGTTCACTTTCAAGCTCATTAAGGGCGTTAGCCACATGCAATGAGTTGGTCATAACCACCAAACCACGCTTGCTGTTTAACTGCTGAATTAGAGCACCTGTTGTGCTGCCGCTGTCGATCACAATACGGTTATGGTCACGAATTAAATCTGCAGCCGCTTTTGCCAAAGAAAGCTTTCGAGTCGAAACTTGTTGACCCAGTTCTTCGTTCACAACCTCTTTCGGTAACGAAATCGCACCACCATAACGGCGTAAAAGCTGACCGTTTTTCTCTAAAGACGCCAAGTCCTTTCTAATAGTGACCTCTGAGGTTTCGAACTTAGCGGATAATTCATCAACACTAACCTCCCCTTTTTCGTTCACTAGGTTAGAAATTGCATGTCTTCTGAGCTGAGTGTTTCGTTTCGACATTTAAAAAAGACCACTAAGTTTCGATATGAAACATATTATAGTTACAACGAAACTATTTAGTCCATTTATTTTGATCCAAAAAATTAATAAATAGCGATAAAACCTTGTCCTAAGACAATTGTTAAGCAGTGATATTGAAGTCATTAGGTGGTAGAATCCGCACCCGAAAAGAAAAAAAATTACAAAACTGACTGTTATTTTTTTGCAACTTACCGCCTATATAGTGGGGTAAGTCACAGAAAACCGATATTGAATCAAAATCTTTTGGTCATAAAATGACTAAAATTGATGAAAGACTTACAACTCTGAAGGACATATTGGAAGTCCCGCGCTTTTACACAACAGGCACAAAATGTTGATGTAGCGGACCAATCTTCAGAACTTAAATAAATTTCAAATTGTAACAATACTTACCGGAGAGTACCTTCCATGAAAAAGACCAAAATCGTATGTACGATTGGCCCTAAAACTGAATCTGTAGAGAAGCTAACTGAACTAGTTGATGCTGGCATGAACGTTATGCGTCTTAACTTCTCTCACGGTGATTTCGCAGAGCACGGCACTCGTATCGCGAACTTCCGTAAAGTAATGGAAAATAAAGGTGAGCAACTTGCTATCCTTCTAGATACTAAAGGTCCAGAAATCCGTACTATCAAACTTGAAGATGGTAACGACGTAGATCTAGTAGCTGGTCAAGAGTTCACTTTCACAACTGACGCAACAGTTGTTGGTAACAAAGACGTAGTAGCAGTAACTTACCTAGGTTTCGCTAAAGACCTAACTGCAGGTAACACTATCCTTGTTGATGACGGCCTAATCGAAATGGAAGTTATCGCAACAACAGAAACTGAAGTTAAGTGTAAAGTTCTTAACAACGGTGCTCTAGGCGAAAACAAAGGTGTTAACCTTCCTGGCGTTTCTGTTCAACTTCCAGCTCTTTCTGAGAAAGACAAAGCTGACCTTAAGTTTGGTTGTGAGCAAGGCGTAGATTTCGTTGCTGCTTCTTTCATCCGTAAAGAAGAAGACGTTAAAGAAATCCGTGAACTTCTAAACGCTAACGGCGGCGAGAACATCCACATCATTTCTAAGATTGAAAACCAAGAAGGTGTAGATAACTTCGATTCAATCCTTGAAGCTTCTGACGGCATCATGGTTGCTCGTGGTGACCTAGGTGTTGAAATCCCAGCTGAAGAAGTAATCTTCGCTCAGAAGATGATGATCGAGAAGTGTAACCGTGCACGTAAGATGGTTATCACAGCAACTCAAATGCTTGACTCTATGATCAGCAACCCACGTCCAACTCGTGCAGAAGCGGGTGACGTTGCGAACGCAATCATGGATGGTACTGATGCAGTAATGCTTTCTGGCGAAACTGCTAAAGGTAAGTACCCAGTTGAAGCTGTTACTATCATGGCTCAAATCGCGAACCGCACTGATTCAGCTCTTAAAGCTGAGCTAGGTTCTCGTCTAGACAGCCCACGTCTACGCATCACTGAAGCAGTATGTAAAGGCGCTGTAGACACAGCAGAGAAGCTAGCTGCTCCTCTAATCGTTGTTGCAACTGAAGGCGGTAAGTCTGCACGTTCAGTACGTAAGTACTTCCCAACTGCAAACATCCTTGCTCTAACAACTAACGAAAAGACAGCTGCACAGCTAGTTCTTACTAAAGGTGTTAAGCCAGTTCTTGTTGACTCTATCGAGAACACAGACGCGTTCTACATCAACGGTAAAGAAATCGCTCTACAATCTGGCCTAGGTAACAAAGGCGACATCGTAGTTATGGTTTCTGGTGCTCTAGTAGCTTCTGGTACTACAAACACGGCATCTGTTCACGTTCTATAAGAATGAACCGATTCGCATAAAATATAAAAGAGGGCTTCGGCCCTCTTTTTTTATGAAACAAAATCTTGCCTAACTTTTCAGTACGCTGTATTATCAATCACAATAGAACTACGTACTGTTAACTTCCAATGGGCTCTTTCTAAGAGACGGATTAGCAGACTAGAAATCAATATACATGAGGTTTGTAATGTCTAGTCCTACGCTCACTGACAAAGTATCAAAGATGATTCGCCAAGATATTCTTAATGGTGAGTTAACCCCAGGCCAAAAACTCGTTGTTGCTGATCTAAAAGCACGATACAACGTAGGCGCATCTCCAATTCGCGAAGCCTTGGTACAATTATCTTGGAGCAAATACGTAAAGCTTGAGCCACAGAAAGGCTGCTGGGTATCTCCTGTATCAAAGAAAGAACTGAATGATCTATACGAAAGCCTTCGTGTTGTCTCTTCTGTTCTACTCAAAAAGGCGATTTCAGCGGGTGATGAGAGCTGGGAACTAGATGTACTGACGTCTTACCATAAGTTGTCACGAGTACAGCACGTATCAGAAGAATTTGATTGTGTTGAGTGGGAAGAGCGTCACCAACAATTCCACGTTGCGTTACTTGAAGGCGCTGATTCAGAAAACATGTTTAAGTTCTTTGATGACCTGATCAACCAAGTAAAACGTTACCGCTTCTTAGCGATGTCTGCTGAAAGCGCGTCTGATGATCTGTTTAATATTGATGAGCACGAAATGATCATGAAGCTAGTACTGTCGAAAAATGTAGAGCAAGCGACTGAGCTGCTTGATCAACACCTGCTAGGTTCAATGAAACGAATTGAAGAAGTTATCGAAGCGGCATAACGCTAAAGTAGTTTCTAACCAAATAAAAACGGAGCCCAATGGCTCCGTTTTTTGTTTCCAGTATTACGACTGAACTACCACCCAAAAAACTCTTTGTGATGAGTATTGAGCAGCACAACCATAGGTAAAAAATACAAAGCACTCAATTGAAAGCCAAGAATGGCTAATGTGCCTATGGTTAACCTCACTAAAAAATCGACAAACATACCACGCCTCTTTTAACCAGACTGTATGATCCCCAAACTCTTGCTCCAGCTAACCTAATTCTACTGCTGCCTTTCAACTCATTGAAAAAGCTAGCTAATCAGTTGAATTAAGTTAACGGTGTCATCCTTTTACATCTGGTAAACACTCTATTTATTACACCGTTAAGCACGATGTAATCTGAAGCAAGGTAGTTTACTTATTGTTCAGTTTAGCTCAAATTATCACCAACATTAGACTTTAGTCTAACTGTATAGATTTTGTGACATAGGTCGCTCAAAGTGAGATTCCTAATAAAAAGAAGGGAAGGAAAAATCAATCGGAAAGCCGCTTAAAGAGATTAGTCAGACAGAAGAAAGAAACTAAATAGGCAGAAAGCTAAGCAACATCAGCATGGCTAGGACACATAGAGACAGTATTGCGACCAGAGGATTTCGACTCGTAGAGGCCGACATCGGCACATTTATATGAACGAGTACTGTTACTGGTTAAATCCGTAAAGCCAACACTCACCGTCACCTTAGTACCCGCCGCTAGCTCTATCTCAATTCGCAGTCGATCCAATACGCGCTTCGCTTCCGGCAGAGAAGTGTGTGGCATCAGCAACGCGAACTCTTCTCCCCCAACACGAGCAACAAAGTCGGTACTACGAAGGCTATCTTGCAGGAGCCCAGCAACACACGCAATCACACGGTCGCCTTCATCGTGGCCAAGCTCGTCATTGATTCGCTTAAAGTTATCGATATCGACTAAGGCTAAACAAGTGGTGGCTTCATTAGGATAACGCTCAACCAAGCGAGAATAGTAAGCCAGTTGTTCTTCGAACTTGCGTCGGTTCCAGAGATTACTCAAAGCGTCTCGCTCACTCAGAAAACGCAGACGCACTTCAAGCTCTTTCCTTACAGAGATATCAACTAACGAGGTAATGTAATAGCTCACTTTACCCGAATTGTTTTTGACCGCATGAACTCGCATGATGGCAGTAAAAGGAATGCGAAGCTTGTTCTTACACAGCACCTCTCCTTCCCACACTTCCTCTTGCTCTAGGTGCTGCCAGATAGATTCACTAGAGAGCACCTGCTCGGTATTTTCCAGCAGCAGCTGCAAGGCATTGTGGCCGATGACTTGGTTTTTACTGTAACCCGTCATGTTTTCAAATTCGTTATTGATCATCATGGCGCGATGTTGCTTGTCAGAGATCATCACCGCCGACATGCCGTTCAATGCCGCACGTGCTAATTTACTTTCTAAGCTGCGACGTCGGTAGTGCGTCACCAGATAAGCAAATGGAAAAGCGAAAATCAGCACGGTAAATAGAACAATGATCTCTTCATGGGCAAGATCATTCAAATCACGCTCAGCGCGATCAAGAAGCTGCTTCTCATTTAAGTGGATCAAAAGGTGCATCTTTTGATCATTCGCGAGCTTGACGGTGTTAAACGCGAACAGGTTACCGTCTTCAAATACAGTACCCATTTGTTCACGAGAAATCGCTTCCCATGTCTTGGGTGCGATATTTTTTAGGTTGAAGCTCTTTCTCTCTGGAACTGAATCACCGAAAAGCTTACTGCTGTTGTTACTCGCAATGTAGTAGCCCGACTCATTGACAACCTCTGATCGAAAATCATAATCCGGTGAGAAATTAAGACGTGAAGACAGCCCCCAAACATCCAAATTAATCACAAGATAGCCGACACGCTTCTCTGGTGTTTCAACGGGAGTGAAGACTCGCAGAACTGGTTTATAAGGATAAGTTAGCTCACCGTGCTCGGTTTCAAGCTCTATTCCCCAGCCGCCAATATCTTCATGTTCCAAGCCTTGTGCGAATTGATAGTAGCTCGATTCCGATCTATCTTGTAGGTGCTGAGGTAACGTCACCTCGCCTGTTGCAGACGAATAGTTCACTCGCACCAGCTCTTTACCCGAAATATCAAGCAGATGAATTTGTGTGTACCATTTTTGGTTCACTAGAACAGACTGCCACACTTCTTCAAGCAGGTTTTTGGTTTGATTGGATGGTGAAGAGGCGAAATTAACTAAACTTTGGCTTTGGCTGAGTAGCTCCATAACAGAGACTAATTGAGATTTTAGAAGGTTGTAGTCTCGTTCAGCGTAGACCAATTGATGAAGGGCTTGTTTTGCCGACTCATTGAAGCTCTGAGTTTTAACGTCTTGATAACGTTGTAAATAATACACCCCTACAGCAGAAGACAGTGTGATAGAGATAATCAGCAATGTAATTATTGATTTTTTAGTTCTCATTGCTAACTCAGGTGAATGGAAGTCGAGCGCGGGATTATAGCACTCTAAAAAATTAACAAAATAAAAGCCGCTTAAAAAAGCGGCTTAAAAGCTATTTTATAAAGACTTATCGTCTAGGCTTTCAGCGCTCGTTCACCACGAGCAATACCAACCACGCCACTTCGAGCCACCTCAAGCACCTCCGTGACTTCAGACAAAGCCTGAATGAAAGCATCAAGCTTCTCACTGGTACCAGCCATTTGCACCGTATATTGCGAAGCGGTCACATCAACGATCTGACCACGGAAAATATCCGCTGTACGCTTCACTTCTGCACGAGCAAAACCGCTCGCACGTACTTTTACCATCAGAAGTTCACGTTCAATATGCTCAAGCTCAGAGACCTCTTGTACCTTAAGTACATCGATCAGCTTATGCAGCTGCTTCTGAATCTGCTCAAGCTGCATTTCGCTTGAGTTAGTCGTTACGTTCAAACGAGAAAGTGTCGGATCATCGGTTGGAGATACGTTCAACGACTCGATGTTGTAGCCACGTTGAGAAAACAAGCCAACCACACGAGAAAGCGCTCCCGGTTGGTTTTCCATTAGTAGTGAAATAATGTGTCTCATATTATGTTCTCTCCGTTTTGCTTAGCCACATGTTATCCATACCCTCGCCTTTGATCTGCATTGGGTATACGTGCTCGGTATCATCAACACTGATATCGACAAATACCAAACGGTCTTTCATCGCCAGTGCTTTTTCCAAACCTGATTCCAATTCATCCGGAGATGAAATACGCATACCTACGTGGCCATAAGCCTCCGCGATTGCAGCAAAATCAGGAACAGAGTCCATATATGAGTTAGAGTGACGACCTTGATAAACAATGTCTTGCCACTGTTTAACCATTCCTAAGAAACGGTTGTTCAGGTTAATAATCTTAACTGGGATATTGTATTGAAGTGCTGTCGACAGCTCTTGAATATTCATTTGAATACTGCCATCGCCGGTTACAACAACCACTTCTTCGTCTGGCTTAGCAAACTTAACGCCCATACCAGCAGGTAGACCAAAGCCCATCGTGCCTAGGCCGCCCGAGTTAATCCAACGGCGTGGTTTGTTGAATGGGTAGTACAATGCAGCAAACATTTGGTGTTGACCAACATCCGAAGCAACATACGCGTCGCCATTGGTTACTTTATGCAGTGTTTCAATAACTTGTTGCGGCTTAATGCGCTCAGAAGATTTCTCATAAGCTAAGCAATCACGATCTTGCCACTGTTTGATTTCACTCCACCAGCTTTCCATCGCTTCAGCATCGTTAGTGCCACCTTGCTCAATCAGCAGGTTCACCATGCTCTCTAGTACTTTTTCTGCAGAACCTACAATCGGTAGATCCACTTTCACGTTCTTAGAGATCGACGATGGGTCGATATCAATGTGCATGATCTTCGCGTTCGGGCAGTACTTGTCTAGGTTGTTAGTCGTACGGTCATCAAAACGTACACCTACACCAAAGATAAGGTCGGCATTGTGCATCGCCATATTGGCTTCATAAAGACCGTGCATGCCCAACATCCCCAAAGAGTTCTTGTGAGTGCCCGGGAAGGCACCAAGACCCATTAGGGTGCTTACAACGGGTAAATTCAGTGCTTCAGCCAATTTAATGAGCTGTTGGTCTGCCTCAGAGATAACCGCACCACCGCCGACATAAAGTACTGGCTTCTTCGCTTCAAGAAGTGCTTTCAGTGCCTTCTTGATTTGACCTTTATGACCCGTAACCGTTGGGTTGTACGAACGCATTTTGATCGTTTCTGGGTATTCATAAGGAAGCTTGATTTGTGGGTTTAGGATATCTTTCGGTAGATCGATAACCACAGGACCAGGACGTCCTGTCGTTGAAATATAGAAGGCTTTTTTAACGACTTCAGGGATATCTTCCGCTTTCTTAACTAGGAAGCTGTGTTTAACGATCGGGCGAGATACACCTACGATGTCACACTCTTGGAAGGCGTCGTTACCAATCAGGTTATTTGGTACGTTACCAGAAATAACAATCATTGGAATTGAGTCCATGTACGCTGTCGCAATACCTGTAACGGTATTGGTTGCGCCTGGACCAGAACACACAAGTACTACGCCCGGTTTACCGGTAGAACGAGTATAGCCATCAGCCATATGGGTAGCGGCTTGTTCGTGTCGTACTAATACGTGTTTAATTTCAGCAGTTTTAGCATGCAGTGCATCGTAGATATCAAGTACAGAACCACCTGGATAACCAAAGATTTGTTCTACACCCTCTTCAATTAGAGACTGCACCACCATCTCAGCGCCGGATAACATTTCAGCGCCGGATGACATAGCTGTTTCAGGTTTTGTTGACATATTGCTCTCCTCACCAGTTTCCAATCATATTTGGTGAACATGTTGGGCTGGTTTTTCATAGTCTAGGGCTTATTCGTAGCCTAATTCGAAATACTTCCACTTTTTCGGCTATGGCTGTCTGTCGTGATAACAACAAACAGTAATACGAAACAACTTTAACGCTTTATTATCATCTGGTCTAACACCTGTTATCCGACAATTATGCCAAAAAACCAACTATTAGCTTAAAGCATCAAATAAAACCCAAACCAAGATTGATAACTAGATATTAAAACTAGAAAGAGAACAAAAAAAAGCACTTAATATTTAAATGAATCGCTAATTATCGATAAATAACGAGCTTATCTGTGTGCGCTTTCGCACATTGTGCTTAGTCACTAGATACAAAAAATCCCCCTAAAAATGCAATCACATTCGTAGAGGGATTTTTAAACAACTGAAAATTTATCTCAGTAGAAAACTACTTATCTTTCGACTTTTCAGTGTACATTTCTTCGATTTCGTCTTGATACTTATCGTTGATAACCTTACGACGCAGTTTCTGGGTCGGCGTCAGTTCTCCATCATCCATAGAAAACGCTTTCGGCAATAGCTTGAACTTCTTCACTTGCTCAAACTTCGCTAGCTCTTGCTGTAGGTCATTCACACGCTTCTCTAGCATCTCAACGATTTGGTGGTGCTTGATAAGCTCAACACGGTCGTGATACTTGATGTTCAGTTCTTTTGCATACTCTTCTAGCGAGTCGTAACAAGGAACAATCAGTGCAGAAACGAATTTACGTGTGTCAGCGATAACTGCAATCTGTTCGATAAAGTGATCTTTACCAATCGCGCCTTCCACCACTTGCGGTGCAATATATTTACCACCAGAGGTTTTCATCAGCTCTTTGATACGATCAGTAATGAACAGGTTACCATTTTCATCAAAATGACCCGCATCACCGGTTTTCAAGAAACCGTGTTCATCGAATGTTTTCGCGGTTTCTTCAGGCATCTTGTAGTAGCCACGCATTACCATTGGACCACGAACAAGAATCTCGTTCTGAGCACCAATCTTAACTTCTGCGCCCGGCATCGACATACCGATAGAATCAGGGTTAAAGCAGCGGTCATCCCAACAAGACACAGTTGCTGTGGTTTCTGTCATGCCGTAGCCAAGTTTTACGTTGATACCGATAGCATGGAAGAAGCGACCGATGGTTTCATCTAACTTCGCACCACCACATGGCATGAAGTTGATGTTGCCGCCTAACAATGCTCGCAGCTTAGATAACACAAGCTTGTCTGCTAGCGCATGGCTCTTCTTCAGCATTAGCGAAGGAGTACGACCTTCTTGGTGACAAACAGAGAGTTTCGCTCCCATGTTCACAGCCCAAGTAAATAGAACCTTACGGATAAACGGCGCTTTCGAAACCTTCTCGTGAATCGCAGAGAAGATCTTCTCGTAGAAACGCGGAACCGCACACATTACGGTTGGCTTCACGTCGCTCAACGCATCACGCACCTGCATAGTATCTTGCAGGTAACAGTTGGTTGCGCCTTTATAGAGAACGTAGAAAGTCCACGCTCGCTCAAATACGTGAGATAGAGGTAAGAAACATAATGAGATGTCGTCTTTGCTTAAGCTAAGGCGCTCATCGTGACCTTCTAATTGATAGCCAATATTGGTGTAATCAAGCATTACGCCTTTCGGCTGGCCAGTAGTACCAGAGGTATAGATAAGAGTCAGTAAGTCGTCCATGCTTGCACCTGCAAGACGAGTATCAAGTTCAGCTTGCTGAGCTTCAACACCGCGCGCCATGAAATCAGCCCAGGATACCGCAAAGCCATGGCCCTGAAGATCGATATCATCAGACATCGCGACAACCACTTCTAGCTGTTCGCACTCTTCAAATAAGCTCACCGCCGCGTCAAATTGAACTTGCTCACCAACGAATAAGATCTTCACATCCGCATTTTGGATGATGTAAGACGACTGCGCTGCTGTGTTGGTTGGATAAATCGGCACAGTCACAAGGCGAGCTTGTAAAGATGCAAAATCTGCCACGGTCCATTGAGGCATATTGTTTGAATAGATACCGATCTTATCTTGAACTCTCAGTCCCTGAGCCAATAGTGCTAATGAAAGCGTATCGATTTGTTGTCCAAACTGCTCCCAGCTAATACCTTGCCATACATTGTCTACTTTGTGCTTCAAAGCTGTACGGTTGCCGCCTTGGGCAATTTGGTCACGAAGTCTTTTTACGATATGAAAATCTAAATTGGCCATCTCTTTACCTTTGGCTTACACCTGTAAGCTTTTTTGAGCGCACAAGTGTACCTCTGATCATGGAAAAGGCAACTGATGAAGCTCAAAGTTATAAGTAATAGTACGTCTCACGCTAAGTTTTCTATCAACAAAAATAGCAGGTACAAAAAAGCCCCAAGCCAGACTCCTAGCTTAGGGCTTATAAAACATAGGGATTAGTGTCTAGTTAAGTGCCACTACTTCGCCACAGATCATCATTAACTGATCTCGTAACCAAATGTGTCCTTTGTCCTTTTCACTTGATTCGTGCCAGCTTAGGAAGCCTGAAATTGCCGCATTATCAAATGGGAAGTCTAAAATCTGAAGCTGCTCTTTGTTTGCTGCATGTTCTACCATCCAACGAGGAGCAATCGTTACTAGTTCAGACTGACCTACAACGTAAAGAACGTTGCTTAGGCTCGTACCTTCGTAGAAAGGCATGCAATCTAGGTCACGGTAAGCTTGCTCAGAGAAGCTACGTTGACCGTGGATGCGAGACAGTTTCGCGTGCTTTTCGTTAAGCAGCTCTGCCGCTGTAACTTCACCATTGATGCGTGGGTGAGAAGCAGAAGCTACAACAACCAACTCATCTTGGAAGATTTCAGTGCTTGAGAAACCTTGCTCATCAAAGCGAGCGTAATCGATTACGAAGTCGATTTCTTGGTAGCGCATACGCTCAGAAAGCTGACGGTCGAACTCAGCATCCATGTGCAGTTTAACGCTTGGTGCTTGCTCGTTAATTGTCGACATGATCTTAGGTGCAAAACGCATGTCACAAGGGCTGCAAATCGCAAGTTTGAACAGGCGAGAAGACGACTCTGGAGAGAACACAGAACTTGGTAGTTCGTTGCGCACTAACTGTAGCGCTTGGCGGATTGGGCCAAACAACTGACGAGCACGTTGAGTCGGTTGAATACCACGACCTTGACGCATGAATAGTTCGTCGTTGAACATCACTTTTAGACGAGCAACAGCGTTACTTACAGCAGGCTGAGACATACCCAGATTGTGAGCTGCACGTGTAATGTTTTGCTCTTGCATTACTGCATCAAATACAGTCAATAAGTTTAAGTCGACTCCACGAAGTGTGCTTTCCATTCTGTAGCTTGCAATTGCACTCATTGCGTCTTTTTTCTCTAACATTCAAGTTGCCTCTTGTCGGTTCGACAGCGTTAAATTGGTAATGGTATGGGAATAGATAACCACTAATTCTTATATTTATCAGACCGATGTTTTTCGGATTACCATTACTATTAACCAATACATCTCGAGCTACCAACAAGATTGATAAAGAATAATTTTATTTTACCTTAATGATTAATTAACACCTAAAAATCAGCAATTTATAGAGTTATAAAAAAACATAAAATGCGTCACTTATGAGTTTCATTTCGACTTATTTAGCTGTTCTATCGTTTGGTTACATTTGTTACAATTTATTGAACGCGTGAATTGTTCAGCTAGTTGATTCAGAAATAACACTTATGAGTTAGGTGAGTGATGCATAACTAGGAAAGTCTACCTTGTCCCAAAGCTGCTTTCTTAAGTCATCTTGGTTGGACCAATTTCCTGCTAATACCCACTCAACAAGTGCGCTCGCGACGTCTGGATAGGTGACCACTTCCGCTTGTTTTTCGTTGAGCCAACCACGCAAGATAGCAGGGTCTAAAAAGCTCATTGTTTGAGCCAATCCAAGCGCCTCTAGCGTCGCCACATTGCTCTGTTGTTCAAACTGCCCATCAAGTGGTTTAAGGAGCAACTTCTTACCCAAAGTTAGAGCTTCAGAGGGTAATTCAAACCCGCCATTTGCCACCACACCTGAGCACTGGCTGAGGTCGAATTGGAAGCCTGCATGACTGAGCGGTTTAAACTCAATATTTTCGACTCGGCTTTGTTCTATCACATTCGGGTGATAGCAGACAAAATTGTGAGAAATAAACTTCATCAACAGCTCTGAAATCGCCTCTAGATCCTCAAATGGTAAATAGACCAGAGTGAAATCTTGCGCCGTTTTGGTTTGTTGTTCACCAGTGAGCGTGTGAACAATCGGTGGCAATATTGGCTGTTCAAAGTGATACCAATGCAGTCCTATTGAGTGTTCGGTTGGGGCGAAATGTTGAATCACAGAGTGCTCAATCCAGTTACCGCCTTCTTTCGGCACATCATAACGGAACGCATTTTGGTGGCTTATACCTATGCAAGGTACGCCCTGCCTTTTAGCAGCCCAAGCAGTGACGGGTTCAAAGTCGTTAAGCACTAAATCATACAGTGTCAGATCGATCTGGTTAATCTCACTCAGAAATCGCCAGATGTTGTTCTTCATGAATGTCTTGCCGTATTTCACCTGCCCCTGCTCACTATAAAACGTTAAGCCACTGCGGGTTTGGTAGTTTCCAAATTCTTCCATCGAGAAGTACTTGCTCTCTTCTCGTCCAGAGAATAGAAAGTCGACATCGATATTTTGCTGACGAAAGGCGACGGCCATTGCTCTCGCACGCGCAATGTGACCATTTCCAGTACCCTGTACGCCATATAAGATTTTCATGCTTTTTCCTTTAGAGTTTCCACTTAAACACGGTAGATGTCGCCAATAAAATGATTACAGAATGAAACTGATAGCTAGGCTCGTACAAGCAATGCCCAAGGCTGCCCCTATCAGTACGTCTGTTAAAAAGTGCACACCAAGTAAGATTCGAGAGCCTGCGATCGCGATCGCCCAAAACAAACTAAAGAGATATAAGCTCGGATAGAAATGCCCGATGAGAGTCGCCATGACAAAAGCCGCCGCGGAGTGCCCAGATGGCAGGCTGTATTTATCGGATGGCACGATGTGGGAATAAAGCAGTGAAGAGAACTCTGCTGGCCTGCGGCGTTTGAGGGTATTTTTCGCAAACCAGTAAATAGGTAGCTCGATAGCAAAGGCGGTTAAACCGACCAATAGAAAATCTCGGCCAGTACTGCTATCAGCCAGCAAAGCAATCAACGCAATTAACACGTAAAGGTGTCCATCTCCAGTATGAGACACCGCTTTACTGAGTGTTGCATGTTGCCCGCTATAACGGTTTTTTAAACAGAAAACAGAAAATGCCACATCCCAGCGGACAATAGGTTCGATAGTACGCATACGATCTCCTTAACAATCCTTATTCAGTTAAGGGTCAAGTTATGCCCAACAAATGACAGTTAAGTGACGTTTTGAATGAACTAAAATGAAATTTCCTTGGGATGTGCAATGAAGCCCCTCAAGCTAAGGTGATGACAAAAACACCCTATAAAAATAAAGCGGCACTAGGCCGCTTTATTGTTTATTACTTCTTTTCTTGCTTCAAAACTCTATAGCGAAAGAGGCTCGTGCTTTTTCACTAAACCAAAATCAGCCAAGATCGCGTAGGCCGCAGGGATCATAAACAATACCAACAAGGTTGAGGCAAATATCCCGAACACAATCGAAATCACCAGAGGCTGAATAACCTGAGCCTGTAAGCTGGTTTCCGTTAACAGCGGTAGTAAACCTGCGGCTGTAGTCATTGAGGTTAAGAATACCGCGCGGAAACGTTCGCGACTGGCTTTAACAACAGAATCATGAACGCTATCCCCTTCATCAACATGGTGACGTATGTATTGCACCAACAAGATTGAATCATTAACCACGATCCCAGCGAGCGACACAAAACCCATCATGCTTGGCATACTCAGTGCGTGACCCAACAACCAGTGACCAACAACGACACCAATGAACGCCAGTGGAATCGCCAACATCACAACCACAGGTTCTAAGTAGCTTCTGAACTGATAACTAAGAATCGCAAACACACCGAATAAGCCCAATAAGAAGCCTTTGCCCATCGAGGCTCCGGTCTTAGCGGCATCTTTAGCTTCGCCTTCGAAATCAAAACGTAAGCCCGGGTATTTTTGAATCAGCTTAGCCGCCTCTTCTTTTTGGAACTGAGCCAAAATCGCGGAAGAGCTCGCTTTCTTATTATCTATGTCACCAAAGATACTGATGGTTCTCAACCCATCGATACGCTGGATTCGCACGTAGTTACGTTGAAAATCTAACGTTGCCAGTGTAGCTAATGGAATCTGACTGCCATCTGAGGTGATGATTGGGAAGTTAGCCAGTTGCTGTAAATCACCCGCTTGCTCTTTATCAAGGCGAACTTCAATCGAGATGTTCTCAACACCGATTTGAATCTCATCCGCTGTCTGACCAAAGAAAGCCGCACGCAATTGGGAAGCAATCATCTGCCCATTCACATTATAGGTTTCTGCGCCCGGACGCAGCTTCACCAAGATCTCTTCTTTACCCATGCGCATGTCATCCAGCACGCCGTGCACGCCATCAAACTGATTAAGGTATTCCTGAATATCCAAAGAAGCCGATTTCAGTGCACTTAGGTCATCATGTTTAGCTCGAATCTCAATCGCACGACCGCCCGGCCCCATGGTCGGTTGCTTGAAAACTAACGAGATAGGATCGGCCAAGTCACCGATGTCTTCTCGCCATGCATCAATAAAGTCATCGATAACCGTGTTACGGCTCTCTGCGCCACGTAAATCTAAGCGAACGGTAGCTAAATGCGGGCCTGATTCATTAGCATCTGCGTTGGCGTTAAATTGGCTGGTAATGTGCTCAACCAAGGTGTTGCCTTCTTCGACCTCTTCGCTCCATTGCGCATTTAAACGCTCGGCAGATGCAACAATCTTATCGACCACTCGCTCAGTTTGAGACAGTGACGCCCCCGGAGGAAGAATGATACGCGCCTCGGCAATATCGCCATCCAATTCTGGAAACGGTTGGAATTTAACAACTCCACCAGCAATCAACGAAATAGATAGAAGTAACAAGGTTATCACCCCGCCCATAAAGGCGTAGCGGAAGGTCACTACCTTCTCGACCATGCTCATCAAGGTGGTATTACGGAAGTTCTCAAATCTCTCTAGCAGCACCACTTTGAAGCGCAGCGCTGGCTTGTCATTTTTTTCTTTGTGTAATGAATGAGACAAGTGATTTGGCAGAATCAAGAAGGCTTCAATCAAGCTCAGAGAGAGCACCAAGATTAATACTTGAGGCACCGCCTTAAGCACCGCACCCATTTCACCATCAAGGAACAACAAGCTACCAAAGATACACACCGTAGTTAAGAAAGAAGACAGGACTCCAGGGAGCACCTTCTTCACACCGTTGTACACCGCATCGTCAACATTTTGCCCCCGATCTAAATGGGAGGCGATCGATTCGGCGATCACGATGGCGTCATCCATCATGATACCGATCGCCATCAACAAGCCGACTAGAGACATGATGTTGATCGACAAACCTAGGTTCGCCATTAAGAACAAACCACCCAGGAAGGCTACAGGCAGGCCAGCCGCCACCCAGAACGAGTAGCGTAAACTGAAGAACAGCCACATGGTTGCAAACACCAACACAATACCTTGCCAGCCATTGCGTACCATCATGGTCAAGCGATCCCACAGTACAGACGAGAGATCGTTGGTCATTTGCAGTGTCACGCCATCAGGGGCAATCGCACTTTGATCTTCTACGAATCGCGTTACGTTCTCTTTGATTCGCAGCGCATCATCTTCTTTGTTCTTGCTGATCTTTAGAAGAGCCGATGGTTTACCATCAAACAGGACTTTCTGTTCATCAAGTTCAAAGCGATCGGTCACCTTCGCAATATCTCGTAAACGGATCACTGAGCCATTAGGCGCTGAGCCAACCACAATACTTTCGAGTTCAACGGGTGTGATACGTCTTTCATCAAAACGAATTAGGAAATTTTTGTCTGCCGTCTCTACGTTACCACTCGGCAGTTTTACGTTTTGACGGCCAATTTGATCGGCAATGTCGCCGACACTCAGACCGAGCTGGCGGATCGCTTGAGTATCCAGTTCAACACGATATTGATGATCAGAGAAGCCGCTGACCTCAACCAATGAAACGTCGTAATCGAGCTTCATGGTGCGCTTAAGATCTTCCGCGTATGCCTTAAGCTCTGGCCATGAGGTTTCTGCGGTAATCGCAATATCAACAACTGGTTCGTTCCAATCCAACTCTTGTACAACTGGTGATTCAATCTCAGTTGGGAAATCGTTGATCGAGTTGATCTGAGTTTGCACGTCCACCAGCATTCGACCGATATCTGCTTTCTCATTCAACTTGAGGATCAAGCGAGCGCTGCCTTCTATCGCCTCACATTGAGTTTCTTCAATGTTAGCTAAACCATCGACTGCGTCTTCCATTCGCACACACAAGCTCTCTTCCACCTCTTGTGGTGAAGCGCCCGGGTAGACGATCGCCGCCATAATGTAAGGGGGATCGTAGGCTGGAAAGGTTTCACGTTTAATAGTAGATAGAGAGGCCAAACCCATAATCAACAACCCAAGCATCAGCAGGTTAGCTGCGGTTGGGTGCCTAGAGAAGAACTTGATCATGAGGCGCTCTCCTCAATATCAATGGAAAGCTCATCATCATTTGAAGCAGATTCTTTCAATAACATACCTTCAATAGCAGGCAAAACATCGTTAAGAATCAGCTTGTCTCCTGCTTGCAGCTCACCATTAACCACCACTTGATTGTCTCGGCGATAAAGTACTTCAACATTAACCACTTGCAAGCGCTGGCTATCATCCATCAGATAAACCTTATCGCCATGCAAAGCACGCTCAGGCACAACCCAACTTAGGTTCGCCAAGCCTTCAATCTCAGCTTTAACGAACATACCATTCACCAAGGGAGTGGCACTGCTTGGTTGTAAGGCTGAATAATCTTGATTGATTTCAAGAATGATCCCTGCTGTGGCTTGGTTTTCATCAACGGTTTCACTGATTCTTGCGACTTTCGCAGCCCAGCTCAGATTCAAGCTGCCACTGTTCATCTGGATCGTCGCTTTAATCGGGGCTTGGTAAGGGTTAGGTATGCCTGCAGCATCGCGAGGGAATTGAGTAAAGCTTGAGGCTAAAGTTTGCATATCGTGAATAGAGAGTTGCGCCTCAACTTCCATAACGTTAATCCCATGAGCAACAAACATCTCTTGCTGAAGATTAACCACTTGGTTTTGTTCAATATCTACCTGAGCGATTCGCATTGCTCTAGGCAAGGTGATGGTCGTTTTATCCAAAGAACGCTGCGCCTCTTTGACCTTAGAGACATTGACCTTAATCACCGCTTGCGCGACACGTTTTTCATCTGGCATTAAAGCGATTTGATTCTGTATATCTAACACTAACTTCTGTTGAGAGAGTGCACTTTGTTGTTGTAGATCGACATCTGACTGAGAGGTAAGTCCTTTCTTGCGAAGATCCTGTTTACGTTGAAGCTCTTTATTACTGATTACTAGCCGATTTTTTTCGATCTTTAATGTTTGTTGTAGGTTGTCTTCTTCTTGATTCAACTTAGCAAGTGAGGTCTGGCTTGATTTAAGATCCGCTTCCGCTTGCACCAACTTCAGTTCGTAATCCAAAGGATCGATCTTTAATACCTCAGTACCCGCTGCAATAATTTGTCCCTTTTCTAGATCAGGATGACGGTACACGATCTGTCCTGTCACCTCAGCAATCGCTTTCCATTCAACCTTTGGTACTACTTTGCCAAAACCAACCGCTAATGGCGCGATCATCTGCTTTTCTAGACTCACGGTTTCAACCAAACGCGCTCTATCTCCGGCAGGCTTAGTCGGTAAGTCCGGCTTTAGATTAATCGCTGCCACTAGGCCAATAACACCAACGGCCAGAGCCGGAAAGAAGAGGAGTTTTTTACTTATTTTCATTATTTTGGTTCCTGCAAAGGTGAAGGGCTCGGGGCGTTTACAAAGCCTTCCGTCATCAGTTGGATGTTGTGTTCGATAAGTCGGTTAAGAAATTCTTCATTGAGTTCAATACCATGAATAGCAAGCAAAGGTGGCGGCGCAATGAACGGGAACACCATCAAGCTTATATACGACACGCGGCAGAGTCTGGGATCCATATCTTTTCTTAAAACGCCTTGTTCAACTAGCTTTTCAAAAATGACATCTTGGGCAGGTTTGGCAACATCAAGAAAGACCTTTTCGAGTAACTCTCTCTGTACTTCTGAAGGCGGCATGTTCATCACTTGGGCTATTAAGCGAGGAAACTTCGGCACCTTCACCATCTCTTTGTAATAGGTTCTCATGAGATCGAGAAAGTTCTCATGGCTGCTTTCATCAACAAGTCTCTGCATTTGTAATTGCATAGGGCGTAATGTTTCACGCAGCATCGCCTCAAACAATCCGGCTTTACTACCAAAGTAATAGCGAATCATCGCAATATTCACACCCGCTCGCTCAGCAACTAAACGAGTCGATACCTTGTCATACGGTTGAACCACGAACAGATCTCGAGCGTGCTCAATGAGTAACTGCCGTACATCTAGATTCTGTTGAGGTCGCCCTGCTTTACGCGCTGCCATCTCTGAGACCTATCCCTATAATTAATCACACGATTAATTATAGGGATAAATCAACATGGTTGTAGAAGATTAATTACTCACTATTTAATCAAATGATTAATTAATTTAGCCACCCTTTTAATTTTATTGGTGAATCGTTCCATCAAAAAGATTTACTACAAAGTTTTAACCTACACATCAGCCAAACGATAAACTAACCGCCCAGTACAAAACACTCAATCAGCCGATAACACCAACAAACAACACGCAAGCAGCACAAACCAAACCAAAACACCGCCAAAGCACGCTGATATTGGATTTTCTTGTTTGACGCTCAGAATAAATTGCGGTAAATATGGTGTTAACAGTTTATTTACGGATATTTGTGTAATGATTTTTTCTTCTTCTCGACTGCTGAAACTTCTCCTTATCGTGAACCAATCGCGCGGGTAAGTTGTGGGTCAAGAACTACACAAATATTAAAACCCGCGCTGAGCGGGTTTTTTTGTAACTGACACTTTTAAAAGAACATCATTCTTAATAATAATTTGGATAGCAATCGATTCATTATCGATATAAGGAAGCACCCATGAACGATCAAGTGATAATTTTTGACACGACCTTACGTGATGGCGAGCAAGCGTTGGCTGCAAGCTTAACGGTAAAAGAGAAATTACAGATCGCTTATGCACTTGAACGACTGGGTGTAGATGTTATTGAAGCGGGCTTCCCAGTGTCATCACCAGGCGATTTCGAGTCAGTACAAACCATTGCAAAGAATATTAAAGACAGCCGAATCTGTGCACTTTCTCGTGCAGTAGCGAAGGATATCGACGCCGCTGCAGAAGCGTTAAAAGTCGCTGAGCAGTTCCGTATTCACACCTTCATTTCTACATCAACGGTTCACGTTCAAGATAAATTGCGCCGTAGCTACGACGATGTAGTTGAGATGGCAGTAAAAGCGGTTAAACACGCTCGTAACTACACAGACGATGTTGAGTTCTCTTGTGAAGATGCAGGCCGTACGCCTATCGACAACCTTTGTCGTATGGTTGAAGCAGCAATCAACGCGGGCGCCAAAACCATCAACATTCCAGACACAGTGGGCTACACAGTACCTAACGAGTTTGGTGGCATTATCAAAACGCTATTTGATCGCGTTCCAAACATCGACCAAGCGATCATCTCTGTTCACTGTCACGATGACTTGGGCATGTCGGTTGCTAACTCAATTGCAGCGGTACAAGCCGGTGCTCGTCAAGTTGAAGGTACTATTAACGGTATAGGTGAGCGCGCTGGTAACTGTTCTTTAGAAGAAATCGCAATGATCATCAAAACTCGCCAAGAGTTACTAGGTGTTCATACTGGTTTGAATCATCAAGAGATTCACCGTACCAGTAAGTTGGTTAGCCAGCTTTGTCACATGCCAATTCAAGACAACAAAGCTATCGTCGGTGCAAACGCGTTCAGCCACTCTTCAGGTATTCACCAGGATGGCATGCTAAAGAACAAGAACACTTACGAGATCATGACTCCTGAGTCTATTGGCTTGAAAAATAAGGCATTGAACCTAACAAGCCGTAGTGGTCGTGCTGCTGTTAAGAGCCACATGGACGCAATGGGTTATAAAGACAATGAGTACAACCTAGATTCATTGTACGAAGACTTCTTGAAGCTTGCTGACCGTAAAGGCCAAGTGTTCGATTACGACTTAGAAGCATTAATGCACTTCGCAAATCTACGTGACGAAGATGACTTCTATAAACTTAACTACCTAAGCGTACAATCTGGTAGTGTTATGTCTACGACCAGCATCAAACTGCAATGTGGTGATGAAGAGAAGTGCGAAGCCGCTGTCGGTAACGGCCCTGTTGATGCGCTATACCAATGTATTTACCGCTTAACAGGCTACGAAATCGTACTAGACAAATTCGACCTAACCGCAAAAGGTGAAGGCGAAGATGGCTTAGGTCAAGCGGACATCATTGCCAACTATAAAGGTCGTAAGTACCACGGCACGGGCGTTTCAACCGATATCGTTGAAGCTTCTGGTCAAGCGCTACTGCACGTTATTAATAGCATTCAACGCGCAGACACCATTGCTGAAATGAAACAGCAAAAAATCGCGACAGTTTAAGAACCCAATAACAGAGCCCTAGAGCCGATGTTATTGGCTTTAGGGACAAAATTTAAAACGAGCCAAATAGCTCAGTAACAAAGAATTAAAGGATTAACATGACTGATAAATCATACAAAATTGCCGTACTACCTGGTGATGGCATTGGCCCAGAAGTAATGCAACAAGCACATAAAGTGCTAGACGCGATCGAAAAGAAGCACGCAATTAGCTTTTCTCGCGAAGAGTATGATGTTGGTGGTATTGCGATTGATAACCACGGCTGCCCACTTCCAGAAGCAACAGTAACTGGCTGTGAAGAATCTGACGCAGTACTTTTTGGTTCTGTTGGCGGTCCTAAATGGGAACACCTTCCACCAAATGATCAACCAGAGCGTGGTGCCCTGCTTCCTCTACGTAAACACTTCCAACTGTTCTGTAACCTACGTCCAGCTCAAATCCATAAAGGTTTAGAGTCTTTCTCTCCTTTACGTGCTGACATCTCAGGTAACGGTTTCGACATAGTGGTAGTCCGTGAGCTAACAGGCGGCATCTACTTCGGCCAACCTAAAGGTCGTGAAGGCGAAGGCGCAACTGAAAAAGCATTTGATACTGAGGTTTACCACCGTTACGAAATCGAACGTATTGCAAAAATTGCTTTCGAATCGGCACGTCTACGTAACAAAAATGTTTACTCAATCGATAAAGCGAACGTTCTACAGAGCTCTATCTTATGGCGTGAAGTCGTTGAAGAGATCGCAAAAGATTACCCAGATGTAACGCTAAACCACATGTACATCGATAACGCGACCATGCAGCTAATCAAAGATCCTTCTCAGTTTGACGTCATGCTATGTTCAAACATCTTCGGCGACATCATCTCTGATGAGTGTGCAATGATCACTGGCTCTATGGGTATGCTTCCTTCTGCAAGCTTGAACGAAAGCAACTTCGGCCTATACGAACCAGCGGGCGGCAGTGCACCAGATATCGCAGGCAAAAACATTGCAAACCCAGTTGCACAAATTCTTTCTGCAGCGCTAATGCTTCGTTACAGCCTAGGCGAAGAAGCGGCAGCACAAGACATTGAAACAGCGGTATCTAAAGCGCTTTCAGCAGGCGAGCTAACAGCAGACCTTGCAGGCGACAATCAAGCGCTTACTACCTCTGAAATGGGTGACAAGATCGCAGAGTACATCTTAGCTTCATAAGCTAATCGCTCGAAAATAGAAGCAAGTACATAAGAATAATATCAAGCCAAGTCAGTGAAAATTGCATGACTTGGCTCGAAACAAACACTGGGACTGATGCTCCCAAGGAAGAAAAGCTATGTCGACAAACCAGCAAGCCAAAACCTTATACGAAAAAGTTTACGACGCGCACGTTGCAGTAGCAGCGGAAGGCGAGAACCCGATTCTTTACATCGACCGTCACCTAGTCCATGAAGTAACGTCACCTCAAGCATTTGATGGCCTGCGTGAAAAAGGCCGCAAAGTTCGCCAAGTCGGCAAAACTTTCGCGACCATGGATCACAACGTATCAACCCAAACCAAAGACATTAACGCTTCTGGTGAGATGGCTCGTATCCAAATGGAAACGCTATCAAAAAACTGTGAAGAGTTTGGTGTAACGCTTTACGACCTAAACCACAAATACCAAGGTATCGTGCACGTAATGGGTCCTGAGCTAGGTATTACGTTACCGGGCATGACTATCGTATGTGGTGACTCACACACTGCGACACACGGTGCATTTGGTTCATTAGCATTCGGTATCGGTACTTCAGAAGTTGAGCACGTTCTAGCAACTCAAACGCTAAAACAAGCTCGTGCTAAAACGATGAAGATCGAAGTAAAAGGCAAGGTAGCACCGGGCATCACTGCAAAAGATATCGTGCTAGCGATCATCGGTAAAACAACAGCTGCTGGCGGTACTGGCTACGTTGTGGAATTCTGTGGTGAGGCAATTACCGACCTTACGATGGAAGGTCGTATGACGGTATGTAACATGGCTATCGAGCTTGGCGCTAAAGCCGGCCTAATTGCTCCAGATGCAACTACATACGAGTACATCAAAGGTCGCAAGTTCTCTCCACAAGGCGAAGACTTAGAAGCAGCAATCCAATACTGGGATACGTTAAAAACCGATGCTGATGCAGAGTTCGATGCAGTTGTGACGCTAGAAGCGGCAGAGATCAAACCACAAGTGACTTGGGGAACAAACCCGGGTCAGGTTATCTCGGTAGACACGCCAATCCCTGCACCAGAAAGCTTCGCCGATCCTGTTGAAAAAGCATCGGCAGAGAAAGCTCTGGCTTACATGGGCCTTGAAGCAGGTAAATCTCTATCTGAATACAACGTCGATAAAGTGTTTGTGGGTTCTTGTACTAACTCTCGTATCGAAGACATGCGTGCAGCAGCAGCGGTAGCGAAAGGTCGCCAAGTGGCAAAACATGTACAAGCGCTTATTGTTCCGGGTTCTGAGCAAGTAAAAGCTCAAGCCGAAGCTGAAGGCTTGGATATTATCTTCAAAGAGGCAGGCTTCGAGTGGCGCCTACCTGGTTGTTCTATGTGTCTTGCAATGAACAACGACCGTCTTGGTCCACAAGAACGCTGTGCTTCTACATCAAACCGTAACTTTGAAGGTCGCCAAGGCCGTGATGGTCGTACGCACCTAGTTAGTCCAGCAATGGCTGCAGCAGCAGCGATCGCTGGCCACTTTGTCGATATTCGTGAACTTTAATTAGAGGATTTAACATGTCAGGTTTTCAACAACACACCGGATTAGTCGTTCCTCTAGATACGGCCAACATCGATACAGATGCAATCATTCCAAAGCAGTTTCTACAGAAAGTGAACCGCATTGGTTTTGGTAAGCACTTGTTCCACGACTGGCGCTTCCTAGACGACGCTGGCCAGCAGCCAAACCCTGAGTTTGTAATGAATGAGGCACGCTACCAAGGCGCTTCGATTCTACTGGCTCGTGAGAACTTTGGTTGTGGTTCATCTCGTGAACACGCACCTTGGGCACTTGCTGATTACGGTATCCAAGTGATGATTGCGCCAAGCTTTGCAGACATCTTCTACGGTAACTCGATCAACAACCAAATGGTTCCAGTTCGATTGACTGAGCAAGAAGTGGATGAGATTTTCCAATTCGTAGAAGCGAATGAAGGCGCTGAAGTTACTGTCGATCTAGAAGCAATGAAAGTAAGCGCAAATGGCAAACAGTACTCATTTGAAATTGATGAGTTCCGTCGTCATTGCCTACTGAACGGTTTAGACAACATCGGCCTAACACTCCAGCACGCTGATAAGATTTCTGCGTATGAAGAAAAGATTCCAAGCTTCCTAAAATAAAGAAGCCTTGAAATAGAAAAGCAGTTTCAAAAATCGAAAAGGTTGGCTCAGTGCCAACCTTTTTTATTTGGTTGAGCTTTAGCTTAATGTGTCTATTAAACTCTGATCTGTAATTTAACTGAATAGCCATGAAAGAAAATCGCAGAGCATAAGGTCTTAGTAGTCAGTCATCAGGAGAATGCCATGAAACAACTACTCGTTATTATCAGCCTACTATTTTCAACCTTAGCTTGGTCGGCGCCGAAGTCTGAACTATGGCCATACTGGAATCAAAGTAATGAGGCCAACTCAGAACAAGTTTCTCATCAAGGCTGGCAGCAATTCCTTGATAGCTACTTGGTCAAGCAGGGGCAAAACACGTTAGTTCGTTATCAAGCGGTGACCGCTACAGATAAATCAAAACTGAAGCAATACATTAAGCAGTTAGAACAGGTTAACCCATTCGACTATTCAAAAGCAGATCAGTATGCCTACTGGGTTAACTTATATAACGCCGCGACTGTCGATTTGATTCTTGATGCCTACCCAATCAAATCAATTACCAAGCTCGGCGGCCTATTTAGCTTTGGGCCATGGGGAGATGATGTGGTTGTGGTCAACGGTAAACCACTGACACTCAACGATATTGAGCACCGTATCCTAAGACCGATATGGCAAGACCCACGCACACACTACGCAGTAAATTGTGCGAGTTTAGGTTGCCCTAACCTACAACTTCAAGCCTTTACGGCTGACAACACCGAGACTCTACTGGAACAAGCAGCCTCTGAGTTTGTTAATAGTGATAAAGGTGTATTAATTAAAGGCAATAGACTCCAACTATCATCGATTTATGAGTGGTTTGCTGTGGATTTTGGTGATCAAAATCAGCTAATTCAACACCTAGACCAATATCGAGCTAAGCCAGTACCGAGGACTAACAAAATCAGCTATGAGTACGACTGGTCACTCAACCAATCAAACTAGTTTCAGTCACTAAGAGTACATTTAAAACGAAAAAAAAGAGGCGAGTGGTTTATTAACCACTCGCCTCTTTTCATCTATTTCACTGTTTTCTAGAACTAAAAGCTTGAACCCGGCTGTTGCAAGAATTCGATTTCTTCAGGTGTTGATATTCGCCCTAACACTTCATTGCGATGTGGATAGCGACCAAAACGCTCAATGATAACCTTGTGCTTAAATTCAAAATCCAAATTGTTCTCTAGCCCAGTTTGAGAAAAAAGCTCAACGGCTTGCTCATGAATCAACAGAGATTCACTGTGCATATAAGGCATGTACAAAAAGCTTTTCTGTTGCAAGTTAAGGTGATGGTCAAAACCACCAGCTACCGCTTCTTGAGTCAGTGCTAGCGCCATAGGGTCAGCTGAAAATGCAGCAGGGCTGTTTCTGCCAATATTTCTCGAAAACTGGTCCAGAACAATAATCTCAGCTAAACGCCCTTGTGCATTTTGACGCCATTCAAACAGCTCTCCTTGAGTCGCAATTTGGTGTAAGCCTGAGAATCGATCGTTAATCAAAGCATCAATTTTTTCACCGCCAGTAAACCAGTCATTTGGTGTCAATTCATCAAACCAAAAACCCAGAACGTCCTGATAAGTCATCGTCATATTTATTCCTTTAAACAAAAAGAGTCGCTCCAATGAAGCGACTCTAATGATGTTATTTAAAACCTTTAACCTTCTTAATTAGGTCGTAAGCATTTTGAATTTCTTGCGATTTTTCTTTCGCCACGTTCATCATCTCTGGTGGTAAACCTTTCGCCATCAACTTATCTGGGTGATGTTCATTCATCAGCTTGCGGTAGGCTTTCTTCACTTCTTTACCGTCGGCACTTTCGCTCACATCAAGAACCTTAAAGGCATCCGCTAATTGGTTTTGTTGTGAAGCTTGTTGCCAGCCAGATGACTGACCTTGGTGATGACCGCCACCGAAGCTTCCGCCCTGTTGCTGGAAACGGAATGCCGCTTCTTGCATTTGCAAACGACGCTCGAGTTGCTCTGCAGAGAAGCCAAGGCCTTGAGCAATCTTATGCAAAACCTGACGCTCACTTGGGTGCAGGCTTCCATCTGCAAATGCTGCTGAAACTTGAAGCTCTAGGAAGAACTGCAGAAGATCAAAACGCCCACCTGATGAGATCTTTACGCGCTCAAGTACATCACTTAACGGGAAGTCGCTTTCTTTGCCGTCACGGAATGCATCTTGCGCCGCTTTACGTTGCTCGCCATGCAGGTTCATTCGCTCCATCATTGTAGAAGCGAGCTGAATCTCTTCTGGTGTAACCTGACCTTTGGCTTTAGCAACGTGTCCCATAACCGCAAAAGCAGATTTAAAAAACTCATTTTGCCTTTCGGCTTGGCTCGGCCCTCGCCCAAAACCAGATGTATTAAAACCCGATTGGGTCAATCGACGAGCTTTATCGAATTGGTGTCCTAAAAATAGGCCAAAAATTAGACCAAGCGGACCTCCAAATAAAAAGCCAAAAAAAGCGCCCAAAATTTTGCCAAATATTTGCATTATGTGTTCTCTATCTATGAATTTTATCTGAGTACTGCTGTCTTATGGTGCTGAATGCTAATATTTCCTTTATCATAAGGAAAATGCTTTATTAATTGGATTGATACTAGATCAACCCTTCATCTAGTGACACAGGATAGTTCAACTTCATGCAATGTTTTTCCCGCACCTTGTTAGCCGCGTCTATAAGCACCGCCTTATACGTGTCGACAACTCAAGCTGAAACAATAACCGATAGTAGTGTGCAGGAAATGCCCTCTATAGATCAATGCTTGATCGAACCCGCTGCCGAAAACGAGACACAACTGCCCGCTCATGTGGAATCAGATCGCTTAGAGGCTATCAATGGTGACAAGGCAATATATTCAGGTGATGTAAGAGTTACGCAAGGAAATAAGACCATCCTTGCCGATAATGTAACGCTTCACCAACAAGAAAACATCGTTGTAGCTGAAGGCAACGTAAACTTTAGTGACGGTCAAATTAAGTCAGTGTCGGATAGAGCGACTAACAATCTGACTACAGATGAAATGACGCTAGAAAATACCGATTACGAGTTTCTTTGCGAACCAGGCCGCGGTAATGCGGTTTACGTATCGAAGACAGGCAAAGCTGTTTATGAAATTGAAGATGGCTCTATTACCTCTTGCCCTATCGGTGACAACGCTTGGCGTCTAAGAGCTTCAAGCATCAGCGTCGATCAAGATGAAGAGCAAGCCACTTTCTATAATCCGCGTTTTGAGATCCAAAGTGTCCCTGTATTTTACTTACCCTACTTAACGGTACCAGTAGGCGACACGCGTAAGACCGGATTCTTGTATCCAACCGTTTCTTACGGCTCTAGTGATGGTTTTGAAGCTGAAATTCCTGTGTATTGGAACTTAGCACCCAACTACGATCTAGAAACCACCTTCAAATATATGCAAGAACGTGGCACTCAACTCAACAGTAAGTTCCGATATTTGAGCGATTTCGGCTCTGGTAGTATCGAGTCTGAATACTTACCTGACGACCAAAAATACTCAGAAAAAGGCGATCGTTGGGGAGCACAACTCCAGCACTCTGGGATATTCCAGCAATCTTGGTTATTTGAAGTCGATTATTCAAGAGTCAGTGATATTGATTACTTCACCGACTTAAGTTCTGGTATTGGTAACCGTGAAGATGGACAACTACTTCAAGAAGGGCAAGCAACATACCGCTCACAGAATTGGGATGCTTCCGTACTCGTAAGGGATTTCCAAGTCCTCACAGAGAATAACCAACCATACCGTCTAATGCCGCAGCTGGAGTATAACTACTATGCTCCAGAGGTCATGGAATACCTTGATTTCGACCTCATCAGTCATGTATCGATGTTCGATACCGACGCATCAGACAAACCATCTGCGACTCGCGTTCACGTTGAGCCTGGAATTACAATACCTGTTGGGAATACTTGGGGTACTTGGACAACCGAAGCTCGACTACTTGGTACGTACTACCAACAAGATCTTGATGGCGTTCCAACAGATCCAAATAGCACAGATTATGTCGAAGGGAATGAATATTTAGAGGAGACTGTTAGCCGAGTAATCCCTGAATTTAGAAGCCATGCAGGTATCATTCTGGAGCGAGATACCACTATTGTTGGCGGTTACACGCAAACACTGGAGCCCCAAGTTCAATACCTTTACGTTCCCGAAGAAGATCAATCTAATATCGCTCTTTACGACACTACATTGTTGCAAACGGATTACTACGGTCTGTTTAGAAGTCGTAAATACAGTGGCGTTGATTTCATTGCTGCGGCCAACCAAATTAGCTACGGTGCATCCTCTCGCTTCTTTGATGATGAATATAAGGAGCGCTTAAACATATCCTTCGGCCAAATTTTCTATTTTGATAAAGATACAAAGCAAACTTCAGGCAACGAAGACTCCGCTGACAAAACTAATTATTCATCTTGGGCTATTGAAATGGACTTCAACTACGATGATTACCTTTTCTACCATGGCGGCGTGCAATACGACATTGACTCATCTTCGATGCAACTGGCTAATAGTACTCTTGAATACCGTTTTTCTGGTGGTTACATACAAACTAACTACCGCTATGTTACTGAAGAATATATTGAGGACAACGTAGGCGAAAGTATAAATGTTGGTTCAATAACTAGAGATGGTATCTCGCAAGCCGGTTTGCTTGGAGCCTACCAGATTTCGCGGAAGTGGAATGCTAGTGCTCAATATTTCTATGATTTAACCACACAAGAGAATCTAGAATGGCTGGCTCGCTTAAACTATAAATCGGATTGTTGGTATATCGGATTTACATATAGTAACCAGCTGACAAATAACATTAGTAATCCAAATACTACGCCTGAATATGAAAACAACTTTGGTGTGAATTTCGGTATTATCGGCTTTGGTACTAACCTAGGCTCTGACTCTGGCGCTGTTGGAGATAGCAGCTCTGACAACTCATTGAGCTACGGTCGTCCATTCTTCTTAAACAACTAATTTTCTTTATTGATCAAATATCAATAAATTTAAAGGATTACACATGACATTGTGGAAACGCACATTAATAGCTGTCTCAGCGGCTTGTACTTTATCGACAAGCTACGCAGCGCCTGTTGAACTCGACAGCGTAAAAGTGATCGTGAACGAAGGCGTGATCTTACAAAGTGACATCGATGCTTCGATGAAAACGCTACGCGCAAACGCTAAGAAAAGTGGTCAAACATTACCGTCGCAAGATGTGTTGAATGAACAAGTGCTAGAAAAGTTGATCATCGATACTATCCAGACTCAAGAAGCGGAACGTATCGGTGTTCGTATTGATGATGCTCGACTTGACCAAGCAATCGAAGGCATCGCGAAAGACAACAACCAAACAGTAGAACAACTTACCGCATCGGTTGCTGAAGAAGGTCTTAGCTACAACGCTTTTCGTGAGCAAGTAAGAAAAGAGATCGCAGCAAGCGAAGCTCGTAACGCTCTCGTGCGTCGCCGTATCAACATCCTTCCTGCAGAAGTCGATAACCTTGCGGACATCTTAGCCCAAGAAACCAATGCTACCGTTCAATACAAGATCGGACATATTCAACTCCGCTTTAACGATGACCAAACAAAGGAAGAGCTAGAAGCTCAAGCTAAAGATTTAGTTGAAGAACTAAACTCAGGCAAAGACTTTAGCACCATGGCGTATACTTACTCTAAAGGTCCTAAAGCCCTGCAAGGTGGTGATTGGGGTTGGATGCGTAAAGAAGAGATGCCAACCATTTTTGCAGACCAAATCAAAATGCAGAATAAAGGCAGCATCATCGGCCCATTCCGAAGCGGTGTTGGCTTCCATATTCTAAAAATTGAAGATGTGAAAGGCCTAGAAACGGTTGCGGTAACAGAGGTGAATGCACGCCATATTTTGATTAAGCCTACGGTGATCCTAAGTGATGACGGTGCGAAGGAGCAACTTGAAGAGATCACGCGCCGCGTTAATGCCGGTGAAGCGAGCTTCGGTGACCTTGCTCAGCAATACAGCCAAGACCCAGGTTCAGCGGTTCAAGACGGTGAGCTAGGCTACCAAACACCTGACTTATACGTACCAGAATTCAAGCACCAAGTAGAGACGCTACCTGAAGGGAAAATCAGCGCGCCATTTAAGACCGTTCATGGCTGGCACATCGTTGAAGTTCTAGACCGTCGTGAGGTTGACCGTACAGATTCAGCGTTAAAGAACAAAGCTTACCAAATTCTATTTAACCGTAAGTTCAACGAAGAAGCCGGAGCTTGGCTACAAGAAGTAAGAGCAAGTGCCTTTGTTGAAATGGTTGAGGACGACCAAGATGACAACTAAACGTATTGTCATTACCGCGGGTGAACCTGCAGGGATAGGGCCAGATTTAACTCTGGCGCTATCTCAAGAGAGCTGGCCTCATCAACTCGTGGTTTGTGCCGATAAAACACTGCTAGCCGAGCGAGCGAAAATTCTAGGTATAGACGTAGAACTACTGGACTACGACGCAGATGCAGCTAAGCAACCACAACGTTCAGGCACACTGGTTGTGAAACATGTTCCACTCGCTGAAACGGCTATTGCTGGCCAACTCAACGAGGCTAACGGTCATTACGTATTAAATACTTTAGAAACCGCAGCAATTGGCTGTATGAATGATGAATTTGATGCTATTGTCACCGGCCCCGTTCACAAGGGTGTAATTAACCGAGCTGGCGTTGCTTTTAGCGGCCATACCGAGTTCTTTGCAGAGAAGTCCAATACACCGCTCGTGGTGATGATGTTGGCAACTGAAGGGCTGCGTGTTGCACTAGTAACAACACACATCCCGCTAGCTTATGTATCTCAAGCCGTAACCGAAGACAGATTAGAGCAAATTATTGCGATTCTGAATAAAGACTTGGTTGAAAAATTTGCTATTGAGAAACCAACTATCTACGTATGTGGATTAAACCCACATGCAGGTGAAGATGGTTGTTTGGGGCGTGAAGAGATTGAAACCATCACCCCTACGCTAGAAAAAATTCGCCAAAAGGATGGCATCAATTTAGTTGGCCCATTGCCAGCAGATACCATCTTTAATGAAAAATATTTGCAAGATGCAGATGCTGTTTTAGGTATGTATCACGACCAAGTACTCCCGGTATTGAAATACAAAGGGTTTGGTCGCTCAGTGAACATCACGCTTGGCTTACCGTTTATTCGCACATCAGTCGACCACGGTACCGCCTTAGACTTGGCCGGGAAAGGCCAAGCCGATACAGGGAGCTTTAGAACAGCGCTCACGCACGCCATTGAATTAGTAGAGAAAAAGCAATGAGAAATGATGTCCACTTAGGACACAAAGCGCGTAAACGTTTTGGTCAAAACTTCCTTAACGATCCATACATTATTGATGGCATCGTATCGAGCATTAACCCACTATCAGGTCAAAACCTAGTAGAGATCGGCCCTGGTCTAGGCGCTATTACTGAGCCTGTGGGTAAGCTTGTCGATAAATTTACCGTTATCGAATTGGATAGAGACCTTGCAGAACGTCTTCGTAACCATCCGGATTTGGCTGACAAGCTAACAATCCGCGAAGGCGATGCGATGAAGTTCGACTTCCAAGAGCTTGTTAAGCCAAACAATAAGCTACGCATCTTTGGTAACTTGCCATATAACATCTCTACACCTTTGATGTTCCACCTTTTTGAATTCCATAAAGACGTGCAAGACATGCACTTTATGCTTCAAAAAGAAGTGGTTAACCGTTTGGCGGCAGGCCCTGGCAGCAAAGCTTATGGTCGTCTTACTGTAATGGCTCAATACTACTGTAAAGTAACGCCTGTGCTGGAAGTGCCACCAACGGCTTTCGTTCCGCCACCGAAAGTAGACTCTGCAGTTGTACGTCTGCAACCATACGAAGTGTTACCTTACCCAGCAAAAGATCTAAAATGGTTAGATCGTGTTTGTCGTGAAGGCTTTAACCAACGTCGTAAAACGGTTCGTAACTGCTACAAGAGCTTAATCGATAAGGAAGTGCTTGAAGAGCTTGGTATCAATCCTAGCATGCGTCCTGAAAACTTAACGCTCGAGCAGTTTGTCGATATGGCAAACTGGCTGCACGACAGTCACAACGCTGATAAATAAATAAAAAAGGCTCCTACACTTCGGTTAGGAGCCTTTTTTATGTAATACTTTAATTACATTAAGTATACCAACAACAAAAGGTGCGAATATGGATATATCTACGCCTTGTATCAAATGCCAGGTTCACTCTAAATACATAGAAGAGCAATCAGAACCAACGAAGAACCGTTACGTCTTCGCCTACATCATAACCATCAAAAACCTAAGTAAAACAACGGTTCAACTGATGTCTCGCCGCTGGTTAATTACCGACTCTAACGGCAAGCAACTCACCATTGAAGGTGATGGCGTGGTTGGACAACAACCCGTGATTGAAGCCAACGACGAATACACTTACACAAGTGGCACCGTCATCGAAACCCCTGTGGGTGTTATGCAGGGCCACTATGTGATGACCGATAACAAAGGCATTGATTTCATCACTGAGGTCGATCCATTCAGACTTGCAATCCCGAATATTCTTAATTAGTCATACTTCAGCATCTACAGGAAAATACTGTGTCGAATTATATTGTCGGAGACATACAAGGGTGCTTCGACGAACTTCAACTCTTACTTGAAACTGTCAAATTTGATAAGCAAAAAGACACTTTATGGGTCGCTGGTGACTTGGTCGCAAGGGGTCCTAAGTCACTTGATACACTCAGGTTTATCAAGTCTTTAGGAGAGTCTGCGAAGGTGGTATTAGGCAATCATGACCTACACCTGCTCGCCGTCTCGCTTGGTCTTTTTCCAGCAAAGAAGAAAGATCAAACTCAACAGATCTTAGATGCTGATGACAAAGACGAGTTACTTGAATGGCTTAGAGAGCAGCCGTTAATGCAAGAGCATGATCAATTTGTCATGACTCATGCGGGTATTTCTCCGCAATGGACAGTAAAACGAGCGCGTAAAGAGAACAAAAAAATCACAGGTCTATTGCGCTCAAAGAAATGGAAGTGGCTAATTGAGAACATGTACAGCAACGCTCCTGACTTATGGTCGAAAGAACTGAGCGATATAGAACGTTACCGATACGCGATCAATAGCTTTACACGTATGCGCTTCTGCTTTCCTGATGGGCGATTAGACATGGGATGCAAGCTTCCTCCAAAAGAGGTCACTGACAACGAATACATTCCTTGGTTTGACCTCCCTCAGAGAATTCAGTTAGATAAAACCGTGCTATTTGGGCATTGGGCTGCACTTGAGGGCTATAACGGAAAGGATGTGATTGGGCTTGATACTGGGTGTGTCTGGGGTGGAGAGCTAACAGCACTTCGTTGGGAAGACAAACAGTTTTTTACTCAAAAAGCGCTATAGGTATACCAAACACTTGCGCTACTCGTGCAGCTGCGCAAGTGTTTTTAAATTTGGGCTTAACGCTCGAGAATCACAAACTCCATGTTGTGTTTGTTTTTCTCATCCGCTTGATACGTATCATTAAAGCTCTGCTTCCAACCTTCTCCCCAGTCAGGGAATTGAGTGTCGCCATCGACATCAAAATCGATATAGGTCAGGTACAGCTTGTTTGCTTTAGGTAGGCAGCTTTCATAGATTGAACCACCACCGATGATCATCACCTCTTCAACATCGCTGACTAACTCCAGAGCATTTTCAATCGAAGTAACTGTCGTCACCCCTTCTATCTCTAAGCTCTCATCGCGGCTGATCACAACGTTCAATCGACCTGGCAGAGGACGCCCAATCGAATCATAGGTCTTACGTCCCATTACGACAGGTTTACCCATAGTTGAGCGCTTGAACCATGCGAAGTCCGCAGGTAAATGCCAAGGCATCTGATTGTCTTTACCTATTACACGGTTATTTGCCATTGCTGCAATCATGCTGATGATCATAAATCGAAAGTCCTGTCCTTAACTGGAGAAAATTGATGCTAGACGATAGGTCTACGACGGTAGAATAACAGCCCAGGCACAGCTAAGCCAACCGCTAGCCCGGCGATAATGAACATCGATTTCAAAAAGTTCTCCATCAACATTGCCAGTAGCTCAGGGCTGTACCCTGCTCTGTTTATCTCAACCATGGCTATCATCGCTTTAAAGGCAAACACGCCCGGAACCATTGGAATCAAAGCTGCGACCGTAAACACCTTAGGGTGCGCTAACAATTTATGCGACCAATGGACACCGATCATGCCTACTATTGTTGCGGCAAAAAAGGTGGCCCACTCAATAGGGATCCCAAAGTGCATCATCAAATAACGACTTCCGTGACCGATAGAACCGCCCAGTGCACAATAAATTAAGGCGCGTTGCGGGACATTAAACACCAGAGCGAATCCTACAGCGGGAATCGCTGCGAAAAACATATCGTTAAGTAAGCCTAAAAACAGTTCGAAGATACTCATTAGCTCGCCCACCCCCAGACACCAGACAGACTCATCGCAGCGACAATACCTAAGCTTGTCGCAAGTGTGAGCAAACTAGCCATGGTAAAACGCGCTAAGCCCATATTGATGTGCCCTTTAAGCATATCTGCAACGGAATTTATTAGAGGGAAGCCTGGTACGAGCATCAACACCGACGAAGCCATCACAATCGTGGGTTGACCGCCAATATTGTAAAGCACAGCCTGAGCCGAAATTGTGGTGGTAACGAATGCTGTGATAGCAAAATTTAATAACGGATTGAAATGACGATGACCAATCTCTTGTCTGACGATCATGCCACAAGCAGAGGCAATAAAGGTCATCATGAATACTTGCCAATCTCCGCCGGCAAGACGGCTGAAAGAGGCACACGACAGCCCTATCATAACAACCACAATCCATCGGTTATAACGTTCAGGACTTATGCTTTGGATCTTTTTATACGCCAACCCATAATCGAGAATCCCCTTCTCCATCATGATACAAACTCGTTGAATATCGGTGATCACTTGCATGTTAATGCCGCGATCAGCACAGCTTCGAGTGGTGGTGATACAGTGATCATTCATTACGGTTGTGACCACAAGTGCATTGGCTGACAGTGCAACTTCAACCTCGTCCACTCCACAAGCGATGCCAATGCGGCGCATAATATCGCCAACTAAAGTGCTTTCTGCGCCATGCGCCAATAACATTTGTCCTGACTGAGCGACCAGTCTTGAGATCGCTCTTTGCTTTGATGCCATGATTTCCTTCCCATAGGCGTTAACTAGTTAGAATAAATTCTGCATTAAAATCCGACAGTACATAATGATTTAGATACAAAAAAACCGCAATTTTCATTGCGGTTTAATAAAACTATCGGCGTTCTTTAGAAGAAGCGACCTAAGTGTTCATAAGAAATACGAGGATTAGTCACGAACGTAGATAACATGACCGTCATCTTCTTCGTCGTCCCAATCATCCCAGTCGTCATCATCTTCAGTAACGACATTCTTACCACTCATCGCATCTTTATGGTAGTCATCCCACATAAAGTCTACTTTTTCTTCTTCTTCAACTTCTTCAATTTCACGAGGTAGGTTCTCCATGAACTCACCTAGTTTGAAACAAAGATCTTTTGTGCCCATTTTGTTCACAGCAGAGATCTTGAAGTATTCGCCTTCCCAACCTAGAGCATCGATGATTTCTTGAATCTTTTCGTCTGCTTCTTCTTCAGGCATTAGGTCAACTTTGTTGAATACTAACCAGCGAGGTTTCTGTGCCACTTTTTCGCTGTATTGCTCAAGCTCATCGATGATCGTCAGTGCGTTCTGAATAGGATCAGATTCATCGATCGGCATAATATCGATCATATGAAGCAGAACACGACAACGCTCAAGGTGCTTCAAGAAACGAATACCAAGGCCAGCGCCATCAGCAGCACCTTCGATTAGACCTGGGATATCGGCTACTACGAAGCTCTTCTCAGGTACCACACTCACCACACCCAAGCTTGGGATCAAAGTTGTGAACGGGTAATCCGCTACTTTTGGTTTCGCTGCAGATACAGAACGAATAAAGGTAGATTTACCTGCGTTTGGTAGGCCAAGCATACCAACGTCAGCTAGTAGAAGAAGCTCTAAACGCAGTTCACGAACTTCACCTTTAGTACCCATTGTCTTTTGACGAGGAGCACGGTTAACAGACGATTTAAAACGCGTGTTACCAAGACCGTGCCAACCACCTTTACCAACCATTACTTTCTTGCCGTGTTCAGCAACTTCAGCAACGATTTCGTTGGTATGGATATCAACTGCACGAGTACCTACTGGTACTTTCAGCGTAATGTCTTTACCACGTTTACCAGTACAGTTACCGCCGCGACCATTCTCGCCACGTTCTGCATTGTAAAAACGTTGGAAACGGTAATCGATCAGTGTGTTTAAGTTCTCATCCGCTTGGATGTATACATCACCACCGTCACCGCCGTCGCCGCCATCAGGACCACCTTTAGCGACGAATTTTTCGCGCCAAAAGCTTACTGTACCATTACCGCCATCACCGGCTTCTATTTTTACTACCGCTTCATCAACGAATTTCATTTTTTAACTCCGCACTTACGTTGCGTTACCACTCATCATGGAGTGATATAAATTCTAGCAGATCCGTGTTTAGATCGATCACCTAAGATCTAGGCCGACCTGCAACCAAGGAACAAAGAAGGAGAGGTTCTTTGCTTTAAGCTTATTAAAGCTAAGACAAGAGCGTCTGCTTTTTTATTCTCGCTATAAATAAAAAACCCTGCCGAATCGGCAGGGCTTTTGAATTCAGCTTGAAAGCTATTAAAATAATCTAGTTAAAGATTAAATTACTCAGCTTCGATGCTTACAAACTTACGGTTTTTAGGACCTTTAACAGCAAATTTCACTTTACCTTCAGTAAGAGCGAAAAGAGTGTGGTCTTTACCGATGCCAACGTTTGTGCCAGCGTGGAACTTAGTACCACGTTGACGAACGATGATGTTACCTGCAAGAACAGATTCACCACCAAAACGCTTAACACCAAGACGTTTGCTTTCTGAATCGCGGCCGTTATTAGTAGAACCGCCAGCTTTTTTATGTGCCATTGTTAAACTCTCCTAATACTTAAGCGTTAATGCCAGTGATTTTCACTTCAGTGAACCACTGACGGTGACCAGCTTGCTTACGCGAGTGCTTACGACGACGGAACTTAACGATTTTTACTTTATCGCCACGACCGTGTTGTACTACTTCTGCAGTAACCTTGCCACCTTCAACAAGAGGTGCACCAACAGCGATTTCTTCGCCGTTAGCAACAAGAAGAACTTTATCAAATTCAACAGTTGCACCAGTTTCAACGTCTAATTTCTCTAAACGAAGTGTTTGACCTTCGCTTACTCGGTGTTGTTTGCCACCAGATTGGAAAACAGCGTACATATTTTACTCCGCTTTTTCCGCACAGCCTATGGTTGTTATTTGTACAACTCGGGTGTGCGCTAAACTAATCAATAGGGCGCAGATTCTACGGGAATCATGGCGCTATGACAAGCCATATTTTTAAAAAATTGGCGAAAACCTGTTCGCCAAAGAAAAGTGCGGCAATCATGCCCTTTAGCGATGTATTAATCAACGTTTTTTAGTGTATTATTCAACAATTAAATACAACGTATAAGCCTTACAGGGTCTAACTTCAGCCGGATGAACAATGGATTTTAAAGCTATCCAAACGCTTACTGCCAATGATATGGCAAAAGTGAATGAAACAATTCAAGCCCAACTTAATTCTGACGTAAGTTTAATCAACCAGCTTGGTTTTTATATCGTTAGCGGTGGTGGTAAACGCCTACGCCCTTTGCTTGCTCTTTTATCTGCTCGCGCACTTGGTTACCAAGGTGAAGCTCATATCACCTCTGCAGCCTTTATCGAGTTTATTCACACAGCAACCCTACTTCATGATGATGTCGTCGACGAATCGGACATGAGACGCGGTAAAGCGACAGCCAACGCAGCTTTTGGTAATGCTGCTAGCGTTTTGGTGGGTGACTTTATTTATACTCGTTCGTTCCAAATGATGACGACGCTAGGATCTTTAAAGATCCTTGAGCTAATGAGTGAAGCGGTAAACGTGATTGCCGAGGGTGAAGTTCAACAATTAATGAACTGCAATAACCCAGACACCACAGAAGAAAGCTACATGCAGGTTATATACTCCAAGACTGCTCGCTTGTTCGAAGCCGCGACCCAAATTGGCGCGATTCTTACTGAGTCGTCACCTGAAATCGAAACGGCTATGCAGAACTACGGTAAGTACCTAGGCACCGCATTCCAACTGATTGACGATGTGATGGACTACACTGCTGATGGTAAAGAGATGGGTAAGAACGTTGGTGACGATCTCGCTGAAGGCAAACCAACACTGCCTCTACTATATGCAATGCACAATGGTTCTGTTGAACACGCAAGCATGATTCGTGAAGCAATTGAAAAAGCCAATGGAATGGAACGTCTCGACGAGATTATGGCTGTAATGAAAGAGACAGGCTCATTAGAGTACACGACGAATAAGGCTTATGAAGAAGCCGACAAAGCGATTGCTGAGCTTTCTATACTGCCTGACTCTGAATATAAGCAAGCACTGACCACACTTGCTCACTTGGCTGTTAAACGCAGCAAGTAACTTTGCAGACCGTCTTCTAGATAACGACATTACATAGATAATTAAAAAGAGCCTCAGGGCTCTTTTTTGATCCTCACGAAAATCTTTCCAAATCCACGTTCAGTAACGACTCGACTCTAACGACAATGGAAGTTGAGCTTCGACCTCTTCTATCTCTTCCAGCGGCACTGCATACTGCTCGTGGCTGTTGTATGACTCAACCAGCGCAAATTGTTCTTGTTCATCTATAACGAGTATTTTCCCCAATCGACCTAAATGGAAATGGACGTTCATTCCTTTTTGAATACGGCTCATAATTGCTGCTCCACTCGAATCTTTAAAACACTAATTACGAATGAGGCAAATCCAAGGATCAAAAAAGCCGATCATAATGACCGGCTCTTATTAGCAATTTTAACCTGAGTTAAATGCTGTATCGCTTATTTAGCGAATTCAACACCAATCTCGATATCGCCATTTAGCGTTTCTAGCATGCTGTCTAGAGCGTTACGTTCGAAGTCGCTCAGTTCGCCGTAGCTAAGGATCGCTTCTGCGCCCTCTTTCCCTAGCTTAACTGGTTGAGCAAAGAATGGTGCGTGCTCGCCTTCACCTTCAACGTATGCACACTCAATAACATTCTCTTCGCCTTGAAGAGCTTTAACTAGTGCAAGACCGAAACGACAAGCCGCTTGACCCATAGACAGTGTCGCACTGCCGCCGCCAGCTTTAGCTTCTACTACTTCAGTACCCGCATTTTGGATACGAGTCGTTAGTGCTGCGATTTCTTCGTCAGTGAACTCTACGCCTTCAACTTGAGAAAGTAGAGGAAGGATAGTTACACCTGAGTGACCACCGATTACAGGAACACGGATGTCGCCTGGATCTTTATCTTTCAGCTCAGCGACAAACGTTTCTGAACGAATTACATCAAGAGTAGTAATACCAAATAGACGACGCTTATCGTAAACGCCTGCTTTCTTAAGTACTTCAGCAGCGATTGGCACTGTTGTGTTTACTGGGTTAGTAATGATACCAACACAAGCAGTAGGACAAGTAACTGCGATTTTCTCTGCAAGAGACTTAACAATGCCAGCGTTCACATTGAAAAGATCCGCACGATCCATACCCGGCTTACGAGCAACACCTGCAGAAATAAGCACAACATCCGCACCTTCTAGTGCTGGAGTTGGATCTTCACCCGCGTAACCTTTGATCGAAACAGGCGTTGGGATATGGCTAAGATCGGCAGCGACACCCGGAGTTACCGGTGCAATGTCGTAAAGTGCAAGATCTGAACCAGCAGGCAGGCGGTTCTTTAGTAGTAGGGCTAGGGCTTGACCGATGCCACCAGCGGCACCAATAACAGCTACTTTCATTGTTATTCTCCTTGAGAGCTTTCTCTTATAGATTCTTTGTAGGGTAATTCTTGAGCTAAATCTAAGTTAAAAAACTATATTAATCACAAAGTGATTACAATCAATTAACGCTAGCTTTGCGACTTCGCGCAAGTCAATAAAACCGTGCTACACAGCAAGTTCGCATTATGGCGATAATCGTCTGAAATAACAAAATAAGTCGTCGCAAATAACACATTATTCTATTAAATATTTACAGTGATATGACTAACAAATTACAGGGATGTTTTGGCTAAAATTGAATATGTATGCGAGAATATGCAAACATCTTTGTTAATGAATAAGAATGACATATGCGCAATACAGAAAAGCAAGACAACTTAGTTCGTGCATTTAAAGCCTTACTAAAAGAAGAACGTTTTGGCTCACAAGGCGAAATTGTTGATGCCCTCAAACACGAAGGTTTTGAAAGCATCAACCAATCTAAAGTCTCGCGTATGTTAACCAAGTTTGGTGCTGTTCGAACTCGTAACGCGAAAATGGAGATGGTTTACTGTCTTCCTGCTGAACTGGGTGTTCCAACCGTTTCGAGCTCGCTAAGAGAATTAGTATTAGATATTGACCACAACAATGCATTGGTTGTGATACACACCGGTCCTGGTGCAGCTCAACTAATCGCTCGTTTGTTAGACTCACTAGGTAAGTCGGAAGGCATACTGGGCGTAGTCGCAGGCGATGATACTATCTTTATCACACCAACCTTATCAGTAACGACCAAGCAACTGTTCGATTCAGTGTGCGAACTGTTTGAATACGCTGGCTAATTGCTCATAGTTTCATAACTATCCATCGTATTAATGGATCACGAATATCTATTTGCTTCGTGATCCAAATCACATCCTAGAATATCTAACTCCCCTTCCTCCGAACAACACTAAACCATTGATTTTAAAAAACTCAGTAGCAAATTAAACACGAGATCTACGCATCATTTGTTAGATTTTTTAGCTATATCTTTTAACATTCGAGTAATTTTCTGCCAATTTTTGATATTATTCAGACACTTTTTCATCACATGGATTGAAAAAGGTGCCGTTTCCAAATAGGAAACTCCAGAAACAACTACACTTGTTTCAGGGTTAATAATGAATAAAGGAAGGGAAATTCATGGCATTTACCAAACTTATTAAAGTTGGTGCTATTGCAGCTGCTGTAATGGGCGCTGGCGCAGTTAACGCTCAAGAGTTCATCACGATTGGTACTGGTTCAGTTACGGGTGTTTACTACCCAACTGGTGGTGCGATTTGTAAGCTAGTGAACAAGGGCCGCAAAGACCACAACATTCGTTGTTCTGTAGAGTCTACTGGTGGTTCAATCTACAACGTTAACACCATCCGTGCTGGTGAACTAGATTTCGGTGTTGTTCAATCGGACTGGCAATACCACGGCTACAACGGTACAAGTAAGTTCAAAGATCAGGGCGAATACAAGAAACTTCGCGCTATGTTCTCTCTACACACAGAACCGTTCAACATCATCGCTCGTACCGATGCTGGCATCAACAATGTTTCTGACCTTGCAGGTAAGCGTGTAAACATTGGTAACCCAGGCTCTGGTGACCGTGCAACTATGGGTGTTGTAATGGACGCTATGGGTTGGACAAACGACAGCTTCAAACTAGCTTCTGAGCTTAAAGGTTCTGAGCGTTCACAAGCACTTTGTGACAACAAGATTGATGCATTCATCTACATGGTTGGTCACCCGAACGGATCAATCAAAGAAGCAACAACGTCTTGTGATGCAAAGCTGGTTTCAGCAACAGGTCCACAGATCGACAAGATCGTAGCTGAAAACCCATACTACGCTTACAGCACGGTTCCTGCTGGCATGTACCGTGGTACAGACGCTGACGTAAACAGCTTTGGTGTTGCAGCAACTATGGTAACTACTTCAGACGTTTCTGAAGAAGTTGCATACAACGTTGCTAAGGCAGTATTTGAAAACTTTGACACTTTCAAACGCCTACACCCAGCATTTGCTAACCTGAAGAAAGAAGACATGGTTAAAGCGGGTATCTCAATCCCTCTACACCCAGGTGCAGAAAAATACTACAAAGAAGTGGGCCTTCTAAAGTAATTCTACTTTAAGCCTACTACACCAATAAGGAGGCTAGCCCTCCTTATTGGCTTTTCACGTTTTATAAAAATAACTTAAGTGAAAAGAGCAGACCTTTAAGTTTCTCCAATTTGGCGAACTTACCTTCGTATCAAGCCTAAGACAAAGACGAACAAACAAACGCATTTCCCTATCCATTCACTACACTAGATAGGAAATAAATAACGTCTCGTTGTTCGTAAGAAAGGCAGACCATCAATAATAAGGATAAAGTACATGACGCAGACAACATCACCGTCTCCAGATGTGCAAGAAATGGTGGCACAATCAGACACTGGTGCGCGTAGCCCTCGCGGTATCCAAGGCCGTATTTTATGGTTTGTGCCTCTATGTTGGTCACTGTTCCAACTTTGGTATGCATCTCCGCTGCCGTTCATTTTTAACTTCGCAATTTTAAACGACACTGAAGCTCGAGCAATTCACCTTACGTTCGCTATTTTCCTAGCCTTTACCGCTTATCCAGCCATGAAGAACTCGCCTCGGGATCGCATCCCAGCAGTCGACTGGATATTGGCGCTAGTCGGTAGTTTTTCAGCTTCTTATATCTATATTTTCTACACTGAACTTGCTGGCCGTTCTGGTGCTCCAACAACATTCGATATTGTTGCTGCTGTATTCGGTATGGTTCTACTGCTTGAAGCAACACGACGCGCTTTAGGTCCACCTCTTATGGTTGTGGCGGCAGTATTCCTACTTTACACCTTTGGCGGTCCACACATGCCAGACGTTATCGCCCATAAAGGTGCGAGCCTGAACAAGGCAATGTCTCACCTGTGGCTAACAACGGAAGGTGTATTCGGTGTAGCTCTTGGCGTATCAACGTCATTTGTATTCTTGTTTGTACTGTTTGGTGCAATGCTAGAACGTGCTGGTGCTGGTGCTTACTTCATCAAGGTCGCATTCTCTCTGCTTGGTCACATGAAAGGCGGCCCAGCAAAAGCAGCCGTTGTAGCCTCTGGTTTATCGGGTCTGGTATCAGGTTCATCTATTGCAAACGTGGTAACCACAGGTACCTTTACTATCCCGCTAATGAAGCGTGTTGGTTTCCCGGGTACGAAAGCTGGTGCAGTAGAAGTAGCGGCTTCAACCAACGGTCAACTAACACCACCTATCATGGGTGCAGCGGCATTCTTGATGGTTGAGTATGTGGGCATCTCGTACGTAGAAGTAATTAAGGCGGCGCTACTGCCAGCTCTGATCTCTTACATCGCTCTGATTTACATTGTTCACCTAGAAGCATGTAAAGCAGGCATGACAGGCCTACCTCGTCGTCACACACCAACTATCGTACAAAGCTTACTGTCTTTCACTGGCACCATTTTAGGTCTATGTGTTATCAGTGCCGCGGTTTACTACGGTGTGGGTTGGACGAAAGATGTGTTTGGCGATGCGGCAACACCTATCGTAACTGTGGCGCTATTAATCGCTTACGTTGCTTTGGTTCGCGTATCAGCAAAATACGCAGCTGAAGGCGGCATGGAAATCGATGCAGACCTGAAAGAAGTTCCGGACCCAGGTCCAACGATTAAATCTGGTTTGCACTTCCTACTGCCTATCGTAGTGCTAGTCTGGTGTTTAACGGTTGAACGTTTCTCTCCAGGTCTGTCTGCATTCTGGGCAACAGTGTTCATGATCTTTATCTTGATCACTCAGCGTCCTTTAATGACTCTGATGAACAAATCTGACGATCTTGCAGAGCAAACTAAAGCCGGTTTCGTTGACCTAGCAGAGAGCTTGGTTTCAGGCGCGCGTAACATGATCGGTATCGGTGTAGCGACAGCTGCTGCAGGTACGGTTGTAGGCGTGGTGACTCTGACAGGTATCGGCCTAGTAATGACTGATTTCGTTGAGTTTATCTCTGGCGGTAGCATCATTCTTATGCTGCTATTCACTGCGGTAATCAGCTTGATCCTAGGTATGGGCTTACCAACCACAGCAAACTACATCGTTGTATCGACGCTGATGGCGCCGGTAATCGTGACCCTAGGCGCAGCGCACGGTCTTATCATCCCACTGATTGCTGTGCACTTATTCGTGTTCTACTTCGGTATTCTTGCCGATGATACGCCTCCGGTTGGTCTCGCAGCGTTTGCTGCAGCCGCGATTGCGAAATCAGATCCGATTCGTACGGGTATTCAAGGCTTTACCTACGATATTCGTACCGCAATTCTGCCATTTATGTTCATCTTCAACACCCAACTCCTGTTGATGGGTATTGATTCTTGGTGGCATTTAGCGCTGACGATTTTCTCCTCTGTGACTGCGGTACTTATCTTTGCAGCAGCGACACAAGGTTGGTGGTTCACGAAGAACAAGTGGTGGGAAACGATTCTACTTATCGTTCTGACCTTCTCTTTCTTCCGCCCAGGTTTCTGGTGGGACATGATCTATCCAGAGAAAGTTCTTTCACCTGGAGTTGAGATCGCTCAAATCACAGAAAATCTATCTGTGGGACAATCACTTGAATTGAGAGTAGGTGGCGAAAACTTAGAAGGTAACTATTCTGAGAAGACAGTTCGCCTTCCATTTGAAGATTCTGCGAAAACAAGTGAAGACCGTATTGCTTCAATGGGCCTAATGCTGACACAAACCGACAACAAGATGATTGTTGATATGGTTGAGTTTGGCAGCCCAGCAGAAGCAGCCGGCATTGACTTTGATTGGGAAATTAAATCAGTTATCCAAGACGCAGATCGACCGATGAAAGAGTGGGTATTCTTGCCTGCCCTACTGATTTTGATTGGTTTAGCGATGAACCAAAGAAGACGTGCTCGTAAGGATGAGATTAGCGCGTAATGGATAGAGCCAAGTAGTGCTCAACCCTATTTGGCTTTTTTATTACATGGAAAAGATAATGACAGCGCTTGGTAAGCACTAGGCGCTGCTTAAAATGAGACGAATACATGTATAGACAAATCCTTGTTCCCGTTGATCTTAACGACAAAGGCTTTTCTGACAAAGCTGTCGAGCTAGCGGTATGGCACGCAAAACACAGTAATGCTGAGATTCACATTCTGAACGTACTACCGGGCATTCACATGTCGATGGTAGCGTCTTACTTCCCGAAAGATGCAGCGAACCAAATGAAGCTCGATGTTAAAAATCAGCTGAAAGAGTTTGCCGACAAACACATCGATGATGAAGTGGTATATAAGGTTCACGTTGCTGAAGGTAAAACTTACGCGACGATTCTTGATTACGCAGAAAAGCTTGGCGCCGACCTTATTGTGATGCCTAGCCATAAGCGTTCGAAAATCGACAAAGTTGTGCTTGGTTCTGTTGCGAGCAAAGTGGTACAGAACTCACCAATCAATGTATTGGTTGTTAAGCCGCAAGGTTAAGTCATTTAATCAACATAACGATCTAAAAAGGTTGGCCTACAAGCCAACCTTTTTTGTTTTAACTCATGCTACATAGCTTTAATCAATTCACTATGTTTTGCGGGCGACCCGCGATAAACCCATCAATATTATCGATTAAGATATCCGACAGCTTTTGAATGGAACTGTCACTGCCCCACGCCACATGTGGTGTCAGTAGTAAGTTAGGTAAGTGGCTGTTGGCCAATAGTGGATTTGAGTTATCTGCAGGCTCTTGTGTGAACACATCCATACCCGCTCCGGCAATCTCATGGTTTTTCAAAGCCTCAACTAGGGCTTGCTCATCGACCAATCCACCACGCCCCGCATTGATCAGCACCGCGCTTGGTTTCATCATTGCTAGCTCTTGATCCGAAATCAGATTTAGGGTCACTTCAGTCAAAGGACAGTGTAGGCTGATCGCATCCGCTTGCTGCAATACAGTTTCAAAAGGCAGATAGCCTTCTCGACAAGAATCTGCCCCTTTTCGCTCAGCAAAGATGACCTTCATACCAATCGCTTTAGCTAATATTGCGGTTGCTTGCCCTAAACTACCACTGCCCATCAAGCCCAATGTGCTGCCCGCCACGTCTTGAATCGGATGAGTAAAGAAACAGAACTGCTTATCCTTCTGCCACTCTCCCGCTTCAATATCTTGGTGATAGCCGACAAGGCTTCTCTTTAACGTAAATAGCATTGCAATTACATGCTCAGGAACAGATTGAGTCGCGTAACCCTGTACGTTAGCCACCGCGATATTATTGCTCTTGCAGTATTCCACATCGACATTGTTCACACCTGTCGCTGAAACCGCGATCAGCTTAAGTTGATGTGCTTGAGCCAAATTCGATTCATTGAGCACCACTTTATTGGTGATCACGACATCGGCACCTTCAACTCGCTCTAAGACTTGCTCGGGAGTCGTGAAATCATATTCAATCCATTCATGTTCAAAGCTAAGCGGTTTTAAATTGATTTGAGATGGGATGGTGGCTCGGTCGAGAAAGACCACTTTCAGCTTCGGCATTGTACTTCCTTGGATAAGTCGATTGGTTGCTCTTATTCTAAGCTTTTAGCTTACTGTAGTCTGGAAGCTCTGGCGCAATTTCAAAGTGCTGTTCAATTTGTGGTGACGCTTGAGGGTAAAACTCGCAAGGGACAAAGGCTTTGAACAGTTGGTTGTTAGCTGGATGATAGAAGCTCAATTCAGACGCATGCAAAGCCAGACGATCGCTATATTCAAAAGCTTCAGGCGTTGCATAAAATTCGTCGCCCACAATTGGATTCCCAATTTCCATACAATGCACACGCAACTGATGAGAGCGGCCAGTAATCGGCAGTAACTTCAATAAGGTGGTTTGAGCCTCTACTTGCTCTACCACATAACGAGTCTGTGATGGCTTGCCGTCATCAAAACACACTTTCTGCCTAGGACGATTCGGCCAATCACAAATGAGTGGCAGATCAATGAGCCCTTCTTTTTCCTCTACTGCCCCCCACACTCGTGCGTAATAGAGCTTATGTGTCAGTCGATATTGGAACTGCTTCTTCAAATGCCGCTCAGCTTGTTTGTGTTTAGCCAACAGCATCAAGCCCGATGTCGACATATCCAAGCGATGCACGACTTGAATATCAGCAAACTCGTCAACCAACCGGCTCCACATACTGTCGTAATGCTCTGGCAACCTTCCCGGCACTGAAAGTAGGCCAGCTGGCTTGTTCACCAAAAGAATATCATCATCTTGATAGACAATGTCGATCCACGGTTCACGTGGTGGTGTGTACTGTTCTAACGCCATTGAAGCCTCTTAATTACTGGTGAATAAATAATTCACGGTTGGTTTGTTTATTATTAAATACAATCCCCAACATTTTCGTACATAAAAGTTGACGACTTTACAAAACATGGTATTGATAGGGTAACGGAAAATAAGAAGTCAGCATCAAAGGAAAAATGATGGAAAGTACGGTTAAAACAACCACCGAAAAAACACAAACCTCTGCTCCCCTATCAAGTTTAATCAAGTCTCTTGGCCCAGGTATCATGATGGCCGCAGCAGCTGTAGGTGGCTCACATTTAGTTGCCTCGACCAAAGCTGGTGCGATTTATGGCTGGCAGCTCGCCGCTCTTATTATTCTGGTTAACGTATTTAAATACCCATTCTTTAGAGCCGGTATCCAATATACATTGGGAACAGGCCAAAGCTTGGTTGAGGGCTACTCTAATCTAGGTCGCCCATACCTTGTGATCTTTTCAATATTGAGCGCCATTTCCGCCGTCGTGAACACGGCTGCTTTGCTATTATTCAGTGCAAGCCTACTTAGCTACTTTGTTCCTTTCGAATTAGCCACCAGCACATTATGTATGATCGTTTTAGCAACCTGCTTGATCATTCTATTTGCAGGCCACTATCGTGCTCTTGATACATTATCGAAGGCAATCATGGCGATCCTTACGATCACTACTCTAGCCGCTGTCGCGATTGCTATTGGCTCTCCTGTTGAACCTGATGCGGCTTTTGTTCCGCCATCACCTTGGTCGTTGGCCGCTATCGGCTTTATCGTCGTGACCATGGGTTGGATGCCAGCACCTATAGAAATTTCTAGCATCACCTCTATGTGGTTAAAAAGCCAAAAAGAGAAGCAAGAAGTCACAGCTCAATCAGCGCTGTTCGACTTTAACGTCGGCTACATTGGTACGGCGCTGCTTGCTTTAGTATTCGTGGCTTTAGGTGCGCTGGTACTTCACGGTTCAGGTGTTGAACTATCTCGCTCTGGCGTTGGTTTCACTCATCAATTGGTGGGTATCTACGCCTCCACGATTGGTGAATGGTCTCGTCCGCTCATCGCCATCATTGCTTTCTTCTGTATCTTTGGCAGTACGATTACGGTTATCGACGGCTACTCACGTGTACTTGCGGAATCACAACGTCTGTTGTTCAAAAAAGAGTCGAGCCCACGCATGCTGCAAGGCTGGATCATCATTGTCTCTATCGCGGCATTAGCGATTGTTATGTTCTTTAGCGCAGCATTGATGCCAATGTTGGATTTTGCAATGGTGTTAGCTTTTGCTACGACACCGTTCTTCGCTCTGCTTAACTTCATTTTGGTAAACAAAGCCAAGCTTCCTGAAGCGCTAGCGATTGGCACCAAGTTAAAATGGTTGTCTGTAGCGGGTCTTGTTTACCTATTTGGTTTCCTAGCGGTATTTGTTTGGTGGAAGTGGTTAATGTAATTCCTCCATAATTACCATTTAAAAACACAAGATAAAAATAAGGCCTTCATCATGAAGGCCTTATTTCGTTGAAGCATTTCGCTAATTCAAACTAGTTGTGAGAAACCACAATCAAGCGTAATGAATCCAACTGAACTTGAGCTTTGCTGATGTAACCTGTCAGTTCATTGATTTGAGCTTCGATGACCTCTAGCTCTTCATCACGAATGTTAGGGTTCACCGCTTTAAGCGCTTGTAGACGCTCTAGCTCACCATTCAAGTTAGTTTGCATATCTTTTTGAGCTTGCTGACGCACCTCTTCAACCTTAGGCAATACATGCGTCTCACCCGCTTCGATTAGTTTGTGAATTTCGCCTTGTACCGAGTTCACTAGCTTGCTCGCTAAGTGACGGTTAACAGGGCTTAGCTGGCGGTTAAAGCTATCAAACTCAACCTGAGCAGATAGATCGTTACCACGACCATCCATCATCAAACGAATCGGTGTCTTAGGTAGGAACTGGCTAATACCGCTGCGTTTCGGTGCTTGCGCATCCACAAGGTAAACCAGCTCAAGCAGGATAGTCCCAACAGGCAACGCTTTGTTTTTCAACAATGATACCGCTGACGCACCCACACCCTCGCTCAATAGCAGATCAATACCGCCTTGAATCATTGGATGCTCCCAGCTAATGAAGTTCATGTCTTCACGAGAAAGGGCTGTATCACGGTCGAACGTGATGGTTGCTCCTTCGTAAGGTAAGCCAGGGTAGCTTGGTACCATCATGTGCTCAGATGGTGTCACAACTAGCGCATTTTCACCTTTGTCGTCTTGGTTCAAACCAATCGTGTCGAACAGGCTCAGTGCAAACGTTACTAGGTTAGTATCGCCATCAGTCGATGCAATCTTCTCTGCAATTTCGTGCGCTTTGTCGCCACCGTTTGAGTGCATCTCTAGCAAGCGATCTCGGCCTTTTTCTAGATCCGCTTTTAGGCTTTGATTTAGTTTGGCAGACTCTTCAATCACTTCATCAAGCTGATCTGTATTACCAGAAGCCAGCATTTCAATCAGTACATCAGAGTACTTGTCGTAAACCGTGCGACCCGTTGGGCAAGTCTCTGCAAATGCGTTCAAACCTTCATCGAACCAACGCGCTAGAATCGCCTGTGATGTACCTTTTAGGTAAGGGACATGAATGTCGATGTCACGCAGCTGACCAATACGGTCCAAACGGCCAATACGTTGCTCAAGCAAGTCTGGGTTGAACGGAAGATCGAACATCACGAGTTGATTAGCGAACTGGAAGTTACGACCTTCAGAGCCAATTTCACTACAGATCAGAACCTGAGCACCGCCCTCTTCTTGAGCAAAGTAAGCCGCGGCTTTATCACGCTCTAGAATCGACATGCCTTCGTGGAATACGGTTGCACGCACACCTTCACGCTCACGCAGTGCTTGCTCTAGTTGAAGCGCCGTACTTGCACGTGATGCGATCACTAGGATCTTCTCGCTGCGCTTATCTTGAATCTTTTCAATCAACCAGTTAACACGTGAATCGAACTGCCACCAGCTTGAGTCTTCACCTTCAAACTCTTGGAAGATCTCTTCTGGATACAACATCTTCATTGCACGAGCTTCTGGTGCCATCTTGCCACCGATCATGCCCGATACACGCATCGAGGTTGTATACTGCGTTGGAATATCCATCGGCAGTAGGTTTACATTACGCTTAGGGAAGCCTTTGATTGCAGCACGTGTGTTTCTAAATAGAACACGGCCAGTACCATGGCGATCCATAAGGTTATCAATTAGTTCTTGGCGAGCCAGTGCTTGCTCTTCTTCGCTGCTATCACCTTCGATAACGCGGAATAGAGGCTCTACATCTTGCTCCGAAAGCAGTTCAGTAATCTGATTCTTCGCACTGTTTTCAAGCTTCACGCCAGAGAATAGCGCTGTTACAGCATCAGCAACCGGTGCGTATTGGTCTTCTTCTTCAACAAATGCTTCGTAATCGTAGAAACGATCAGGATCCAGTAGGCGTAGACGTGCAAAGTGGCTTTCACGACCCAATTGCTCTGGGGTTGCTGTCAGTAGTAGTACGCCAGAGGTATTTTCAGCTAGGCCTTCCACAACTTGGTATTCGCGGCTTGGTTTGTCTTGGCTCCACTCAAGGTGGTGCGCTTCATCGACAACCAATAGATCCCACTCACCTTCAAGTGCTTGCTCGTAGCGCTTGCGGCTCTTACGTAGGAAATCCAGAGAACATAGAACGTATTGCTGAGTATCAAATGGGTTATCTGATTCAGCGAAAGATTCGATACAACGCTCTTCATCAAAGATAGAGAAGTGCAGATTGAAACGACGCATCATCTCTACTAACCATTGGTGCTGAAGCGTTTCAGGCACCACAATCAGAATGCGTTCAGCACGACCAGACAGCACCTGTTGGTGGATGATCATACCCGCTTCGATGGTTTTACCTAGGCCAACTTCATCAGCAAGTAAAACACGCGGAGCGTGACGACGACCTACTTCATGAGCGATGTACAGCTGATGAGGAATCAAGCCAGCACGCATGCCACACAGGCCGCGCATTGGGCTCTTGTGTTGTTGGTATTGATTGCTTAGCGCGCGGTAACGCAACACAAAATTATCCATACGGTCGATTTGACCTGCGTACAGTTTATCTTGTGGCTTGTTAAAGCGAATCTGATTGCTTAAGAAGATTTCACGCAGAGCGACTTCTGTTTCTTGGGTATCTTCGCGAGTACCTAAGTAGGTTAGCAGCCCTTTGTCTTCGATAACTTCTTCGACAGACAGAGACCAACCTTCTTGGCATTCGATGACATCGCCTACATTAAACGTTACTCGGGTTACGGGAGCATCAGTACGTGCATAGACACGATTTTCTTCTGACGCTGCAAACATTAGTGTCACTGTGCGAGCATCCATTGCTACAACGGTACCTAAACCTAAATCGCTCTCCGTATCGCTTATCCAGCGTTGCCCCAAAGCAAATGTCATGAATCGACTACCTCAATCTTATAGTTGGAATTTGGTCTTTTTTAACTGCAATTTTGAACAAGAGCATTATCGCTCCCGAACTAAAAATATAGCCAAAAATGCCTAGTTTGCAGCCACTTTTTAAGTGCGCTCTAGATAATAAATATCTCGAGAAAATGGTGCAGAAAAAGGTCGCTAATCTTACTCGATGCTGTGATTTAGGTCACGCCTAAAGGAGATGATTTCGTGCTTTTTTTCTGTTTTCGCCAGTGCAATCAAACTGTCAAAAAATCATGGTTAATCTATAGGTAGCAGATTGCTGCTCTCAAACGAATACGCCATATTCATCGACAGCGATATGGTGGTATTCCTCTAGATGAAGTTTAGGTGAGTAGTTGACTATCACCAGAATCAGATACTAATCTTTATATGAGCTTTATCTACGTTCAATGAATGCAAGGCAAGCCGCACGTCGGCAAGGAGATGCTATGGGCGAGACCAACCGGAAGCTATTTGTTTTAGACACCAATATCCTACTTCACGAACCCTTCTCTATATTTTCTTTCCAAGAGCACGATGTCGTTATCCCCATGACTGTGCTAGAAGAACTCGACAGAATCAAAGACAGTAAAAGAGACGTTGCTCGAGATGCAAGAATTGCGATTCGAACACTCGAAGATCTGTTCAGGGAAGCCACACCAGACCAAATATCGGAAGGCATTCCATTCTCTAAAGACATTAACGCCTCTGGCAGTATTTCAATACTCGCTGATTACGAACTTCAAGAAAGCATCAAGGCCTTCGCCGACGACAAAGCTGGCGATAACCGAATCCTCAACGCAGTCCTCTATCTTCAAAACAAACGCGCGCCACGCGAAGTGGTTCTCATCACCAAAGACATCAACATGCGCTTACGAGCAAAAGGCGCTGGTGTTCGTTTCGTTGAAGATTACCAAACAGACCAACTGATCGATGACATCCAATACCTCACCAAAGGCTTTCAGCAACTGGAAGGTTCCTTTTGGGATGGTATCGACAATGTCGAGAGCAGAAGTTTAGGTGGCAAGACGCTGCACACCTTAGCAAGAGAACCATTCGAACCTACGTTCCTCAACCAATATGTAATTGACGAAGAGAGTGACTTTGCTGCTCGAGTCGAAGAGATTGAACCAGAAAGCATCACGCTTAGAGACCTCAGTCGTGAAAGACTGATGAATCGCAGAGCGTGGGACATCACACCCAAAAACGTCTATCAAGGTATGGCGATCGATGCCCTGCTCGACCCCGATATTGACCTTGTCATCCTCACTGGTGCGGCAGGTAGTGGTAAGACACTGTTAGCTATGGCCGCTGCGCTTGAACAAACTATTGAACGTAAACAGTTCGATAAGATCATCGTAACCCGAAACACGCCCGACATTGGTGAGTCGATTGGTTTCCTTCCGGGTACCGAAGAAGAGAAGATGTTGCCTTGGTTGGCCGCGGTGACCGATACACTCGAAGCGCTGCACAAGAATGACCACTGCACCGAAGGGTCAATGAAATACATCTGTGACAAAGCCAACATCCAGTTCAAATCGATCAACTTTATGCGTGGCCGTTCAATTCAGAATGCGTTTGTGCTTCTCGATGAGTGTCAGAACCTCACCGCATCACAAATCAAAACCATCATCACCCGTTGTGGTGAGGGGACCAAGATTGTCTGCTCAGGTAACCTAGCGCAGATAGATTCTTCTTACTTAACCCCTGTGACCTCGGGCTTAACCTACATGGTTGAGCGTTTTAAAAACTTCGAAGGCAGTGCCAATATCCACCTCAATGGCGTGGTACGTAGCCGACTGGCAGAGTTTGCTGAAGAGAACATGTAGTGACTCTATACGCTCACTGAATCAGTAATCTAAAAACAAAAAGCGCCTCACATTGGAGGCGCTTTTCAATTTGATTTTTTCAAGTAAGTTGGCAGAGATTCGTCCGAATTACTCCGTACCACCAACGGTTAGCGAGTCGAGTTTCAATGTTGGTTGACCAACACCTACTGGCACGCTCTGACCAGCCTTACCACACACACCTACGCCGCGGTCAATGCTTAGGTCGTTACCGACCATAGACACTTGCTGCATCGCTTCAATACCAGAACCGATGAGCGTTGCACCCTTCACTGGGTGAGTGATCTTACCGTTTTCAATCATGTAAGCTTCAGAAGCCGAGAATACAAACTTACCAGAAGTAATATCAACCTGACCGCCGCCGAAGTTTGGTGCGTAGATACCTTTCTCAACTGTCGCAATGATCTCTTCCGGTGTGTGCTCACCCGGTAGCATGTAGGTGTTAGTCATACGTGGCATAGGAAGATGCGCGTAAGATTCACGACGACCGTTACCTGTCGGTGCTACACCCATTAGACGAGCATTCAGCTTATCTTGCATGTAACCTTTTAGAATGCCGTTTTCGATTAACGTATTGTACTGACCGTTGACACCTTCATCATCGACGTTCAATGAACCACGAAGATCAGTCAATGTACCGTCATCAACAATCGTACATAGGCTTGAAGTAACTTGCTCGCCAACTTTACCCGAGAATACTGAAGACTCTTTACGGTTGAAGTCACCTTCTAAACCATGGCCTACGGCTTCGTGCAGTAGAACGCCCGGCCAACCAGAACCCAGAACCACAGGCATTGCACCAGCAGGCGCAGCCACTGCTTCAAGGTTAACAAGCGCTTGGCGAATCGCTTCATCAGCAAATTGGTAAGCAACCTGAGTGCCTTTGTCATCACTTAGAAAGAAGTCGTAACCAAAACGACCACCACCACCAGCACTACCGCGCTCACGGCGATCGCCTTTCTGAGCAAGTACACTGATTGATAGACGAACCAGCGGACGAATATCGCCAGCGTAAGTTCCATCCGTCGCAGCAACCAGCATCTGCTCATGCACACCGCTTAGGCTTACCGATACTTCAGTCACCATAGGCTCTTTAGTACGAATGTAAGCATCTAATGATTTTAGTAATTCTGTTTTCTGCTGTTTTTCCCAGCTCGCTAGCGGGTTAACTGCATCATAGTAAGTTTGGTTAGAGTTGCGTTTAAACGCTTGAACCTTACCGTTTTGACCTTGCTTCGCGATACCACGAGCGGCAATTGCGCTCTGTTTAAGGCCATCCAATTGGATTTGGTCAGAGTAAGCAAAACCGGTCTTTTCGCCAGATACCGCGCGAACACCAACACCGCAATCGATATTGAAAGAGCCGTCTTTAATAATACTGTCTTCTAGCACCAAAGATTCGTGCCAGCTTGACTGAAAGTAGATATCAGCATAATCAATTTGGCGGGTAGCAATGCTCGCCAATGTATCTGCGATATTTTGCTCCGTAAGCCCTGTTGGGTTCAGTAGCGCTTCTTCAATTTGATTAATGCTCATAGATGGCTCTTGTTTGTAATTAAAATTGATTGGTAAATCGAGAGTGTTGCGCGATGGGCATATTTTGCCTGATTGATTCGCAACTGGACGTGTCTATCTCAACCACCATACTTTTAGGATCTTGGTCTAACTGTGCGACCACTCTTCCCCAGGGATCAACCACCATAGAGTGTCCCCATGTTTCTCTTTGACAAGGGTGTTTGCCACCTTGCCCTACCGCGACGATCCACGACTGTGTTTCGATCGCACGGCATCTTAATAATGCTTCCCAATGCGCCTGTCCGGTTACTGCGGTAAACGCTGCCGGAACCACTATGATTTGTGCACCTTGCTTACGTAACTCAGAATACAAGTGTGGAAAGCGCACATCATAACAAATACTCAAACCTAAGCGACCAAAAGGCGTTTCCGCTGTCACAACTTGGTCACCCGGCGTGAAAATATCGGACTCTCGATAGCACTTATGGGCATCAGCGACATCCACATCAAACATGTGTAGCTTGTCGTAGTGAGCAATCAGGCAGCCAAAGTCATCAATCACCAAGGTGGTAGTAGTCACACCTTTGGCTGACCTTATCGGCATACTGCCAACAACAATCCAAACACGATGAAGCTTGGCTAGATCAGACAATTGCTTTTGCAATGGGCCGTCATTTAAAGGCTCTGCATATTGGTGATAGTCTGCCTTACTGCCAAAAACCAATGCGTTTTCAGGGCAAACTACCCACTTAGCCCCCAACTCTTTGCACTTCACTATCTCTTGAGCGAGATAATCTAGATTGCTTTCAGGGTTAGGGCCTGAAGTCATTTGAATCAATCCAACACAATCCATGTGTACCGCATCTCCATTCATTATGATTCAGAAATCTGTATTTAGCCGCATATTAACTCACTAGCATCTAACGGTTATTCGGCTAATTTCCTCAGTTTCTCTGGTAGCTGGAACTCTCCAGAGCTACGAGAAAGCTCGCTCACCGTTGGTGAATCAAGCGGTCCTTTCACTGAATAGTTAACCTGAGTAAAGACTTCTACTACTGGCGAAATCACTGTCGTTACCGCCAACACGTACAACGCGGTTTGAGGGGTAACCGCAAACGCCGTTAATACAGGGATACCCGAGGTAATATCCGGGGTGAAGTTCACCTCAGCATCGACCTGACGAGTATTCAGGTTAGCGATACCTTTGATCTTCATTTCACCGGCCACCGCATCCATGTTCAGGTCGTTGGTAAGGAAGATACCGTTTTGGATCTCACCCGTACCAGTGATGCTGTTGAATGCCATGCCTTTATCAAACACGTCAGAGAAATCGAGCTGCATCTTACGGATAATCGAATCCAAGCTGAACAGACCTAGCAATCGAGCTGCACCACTCACATCTGAGATAATGCCTTTACCAAACTTGGTTTTAACATTGCCATCAAGGGTATCCATTTTGATTCCCCAAGGCGAACCATCCCAATTCAGTTGACCTTCCAATGAAAATGGTGCTTTTTGAATACCGGAAGTAATACCGAAGCGTTCCATTAGTTCACTGTTATTTTCACCTTCAACATCAACCGTTAGCGCGGAATGACTCTTGTCACCGTCCAACTCCCACCAGCCACTGACATCCGCTTTGTTGCCGCCGCTACGAACCTGAATCTTCTTCCAATCAATACGGTTATCCTGTCTAGCCATCTCAACATCGACTTTACCGACCTTATAGCCTTGCAGCCAAAAATCGTTAAGAGTCAGTGTCAAATTCGGCATTGCATCATGGATCTTTCTATCTAGTGCAGAGATCAATGGTGCTTCTTGCGGTTTACGTTGCAGTAATTGCTCCTGCTTGTCTTTGTTACTCCATTCAGGAACAAACAAGTGCAGACGATCCAGTGAAACCGTTAAATCGTAAGGAGGCAGATAATTAATATCGCCTTCTAGCTCTTGGCTGGACACTTCCATCTGCCACGCTTGCTTGTTCTTACGAGCGCTAAAATCAACATCATTCCAAGAAATACCACCTAAGATCAACTCTTTACTCTCAAAAGTAATACGGCTTGGCGCAGGAATGGTTGGCGTGTTCATTTGGCTCAGCACAGCGGTTGACGGCTGTACGGGCTCCATTACAACCGATAACCAATCATCCGCATTAAACTTGTCAGTACGAATCAGTGCATGATGGCCAACAACAGGGCTAATTTTATAGCCACCACGACCCAGTACTAAGTTAGTCGCCGTTAACTCAGGCACATCGCCTGTAATATCGATTTCAGCTTGGTACTTAGTATTCGGCAGTTGCAAACGTGCAGTAATCGCTTCTTGGTTGCCCGACGCTTGTAGCCTTGCTGAGCCACTTTCCAGTGACTTTTTCGCCAGTGGATATGGGTAATCACTCGCCAGATACTTAAGATCAGACTGTAAATCCAGTTGGTATGTAAAACCGATGTCATTGAGTTGGATATCAATCTGACTTTGCCATTGTGCATGACCAGACAAACGACTTAGCCATTGTTCACCAATGTAAGGTTCGAGAGGTTTAACGTCCCAATCGCCTAGCACATCGATATCAACCGCATAGCCGGGACCATCATTCAGACCTTTAAAATCAATCGAGATACCTTGCTTCAGCAAATCCGCAGCAAGGCCGTTTGCCGTCACCACATCATTATCAAATTCAATACGACCAGTCGTGTTTTCTAGCACCATCGGTGGCGCTTCAATCTCAACATGGTTTTCGTTTAGGTCTGCGTATCCCCACGCTCTTGCTTCTTTATCAGAATCAAACGGGATATTAAGCTGAAACTCCGAAGAGACATCACCACTGACCTGAAGTGCGGTTAACGCAGCGCCGACCGACCCGACCAATGGCGAAGACGTCATGTAATCGCGTACCGCATTGCCAGACGCCGTTGCCTTGGCTTCAATCTCAATATGACCGCCTTCCCCTAAATAAGGAATACGGCCTGTGATTCGGTCTGCCGTTACATCCATCAGCTGTGCTGAGCGAGAATCTAGATGCATCGCATCATTCTCAAATAATAGATCGAGTTGAAGGTCGGTAATCAATGGCCACGCGGTATCAAAGCTGAATTTAGCGTCTTCTAATCCAACCCAAACTTGGAAAATACCATCATGATTTGTATATGGATATTGCGCCAATTCACCATGCCACAACAGTTTTACGGTATCCGCTTTACCTGCTTGAATCGCAGTAGAAAGATAATCAGTAAGGTCTTGCCCAAGTGCTAACGTTGGTAGGTAACGCCATGTTTCGCCGACATTGTAAGCGTCCGCTTCACCGTAGAACGATAAGAATGGGCTAGCATCTTTTGGAAAGTCTAAGCGAAATGCGCCTAGTACTTGTAGATCAGGCGTGGCTGCCGTGACTTTGTCAGACCAAAGTTTCCAGCCGGTTTCATCTTGTTGCCAAACAATATCAACCTGACCTTGTTTGATATTTAGTGGCGCTTGGAAGACATCACCATAAGGGAATACATCGTCAATAACATGTAGGCTGGCTTTCGCTTCTGATGCAGAGCCGAACACACTACCGGACACTTGGCTAAAGCCTGGAACTAATTCCCATTGCTCGATAGCAAGATCAGAGAAGCTCGCTGAATAACGCAGACTCTCGATGCCTGAACCCATAGATACGCGAATATCAGAAACAGAACCGCCCGGCGCCAATACGTTAATCATTTTGGTAGATTGCTCTGAATCCGGCAGAAGTTTAATCAGCGGGGTAATTGTCTCTATATTTAATTCTGAGACATTCAGCTCCCAAGGACCTTTGTTCCACTTAAACGCCACATCCAGTTCTGGCCAAGGCGTATCGTCAGTTCTCAAATTAAGTGAGTGACCATTTACTTGCCAGCCATCATCAATCGGAGACAACTTAAAAACGCCAGATTCAAGCATCAAGTCATGCTTGCCATCTTCGTTCCAAGTCAATTCCGAAGGCAAAACCTCAACATAAGCACTTACTGGCTTGCTATTGCGCAGTGTTAACCAGCTATTTAGGCTCACTGTACCCGTTTCAATGCCGGATTCCGCCTGCATATAACGCGTTAACCAAGGTTTTACTGAGATACTGTCTGCGCTGACATAAAACTCACCCGTCACATCCGTCAACGATCCGCCATCAATAAAGTTAGCACTCACTGACAAAGAGTTAAGGTTGGCGTCTTTAATACTCACCACACCTTCCGCAAGGTGGTGTTTGCCCGAGTTTTGCCATTTCAGGGTTTCGATATCTAATTGACGTTCTTCATCAGAAACAGCTCGATATAAAACCGTGGAATCTTTAGCGGTGACATCCACTAAAGTCTTGAGCAATAGATTATCCAGTTCTTGCATCACACGCTTCGAAGAGCCTGAATCTTTAGGCTTCTCTGTGCCGTTTTGCGCAGCAAACAGATCAATAGTGCGGATATCGAGGTACATTTGATTCATGACCAGATCGGCCACGACAGGACGCATCTGAACGACCGATTGAATCAAGTCAAACTCGACTTCAACACGCTCAACAGAGAAGGTCACATCTTCTGCATTAGGAAGGCTGGCTTTTACGCCTTGCAGAGCAATAGAGGGGTGAGTGTTACGCCAAAAACCGCCCACGTCTTGAATTGAAAAGTCAAAACCGGAATGTTGGTTTACCCAAAGCTCAATTTCAGATTGATACTTGTTTAAATTGGGTAAGGCTACACGAAGTGTAGTAACGGCAATGGCTAGCGTTACTAAGAGAGTAACCACTAACCATAAACATGCACGTAGAATCAGAGTAACGCTTGAGCTCACAAAATTTCCATTACATCATAACAACGTCAAACTGCTCTTGTATGTACAGAGGTTCAGCCTGGATTTTAACTTGTTTACCAATAAACACTTCAAGCTCAGCAAGCGCATGTGATTCATCGCCTTCTAACGCTTCGGCAACAGCCGCAGCGGCATAGACAACAAACTTATCGGCGTCGTACGCACGGTTCACACGCGTGATTTCTCGAAGTATTTCATAACAAACGGTTTCGACTGTCTTCACGCTGCCACGACCTTCACAAGCTGGGCAACTAGAACACAGGATATGCTCAATACTTTCACGGGTACGCTTGCGCGTCATCTCCACCAAACCAAGCTGTGTAAAGCCATTAATATTGGTTTTCACACGATCTTTGTCTAGTGCGGCCTCTAAAGAAGTTAGCACTCGCTTACGATGCTCCTCAGACAACATATCGATAAAGTCGATAATGATGATACCGCCTAAGTTACGCAAACGCAGCTGACGAGCAATCGCTTGGGTCGCTTCAACGTTGGTGTTGAAAATCGTCTCTTCTAGATTACGACGACCGACAAACGCACCAGTGTTGATATCAACTGTGGTCATCGCTTCAGTTTGGTCGATAATCAGATACCCACCAGACTTTAATTCGACTTTACGATCCAATGAACGTTGAATTTCGTTCTCGGTATCGTACATATCAAAGATCGGCTTATCACCTTCATACAGCTCAAGCTTGTCAGTTAGCTCAGGCACGTACTCAGAAGTAAACTCTTTAAGGTTTTCATATTCTAGACGAGAGTCGACCTGAATCTTGCTCAGCTCAGTTCCCACAAAATCACGCAAGATACGTTGGCTTAAGCAAAGCTCACCGTATAAACGAGTGCGCGCTTTGTGCTTACCACGACGCTCAAGAACCTTTAGCCAAAGTCGCTTCAAGAATGCCGCATCTTGTGCAAGCTCATTAGAATCTGCACCTTCGGCCGCAGTTCGAATGATAAAGCCACCGTGTTCATCACAGTAACGCGACACAACTTTCTTAAGGCGGTTACGTTCAGACTCGCTATCGATACGCTGAGAGACACCAACATGGCTAGCGCCCGGCATAAAGACGAGGTAACGAGATGGTAGAGTGATATCTGTGGTTAAGCGGGCACCTTTGGTACCAAGCGGGTCTTTGACCACTTGAACCACAATGTCTTGTCCTTGGCGAACAAGCTCCGAAATGTCACGAACTTGAAACTGCTTCTTTTCGTTTTCAGCCACACATTCAGTATGCGGAACAATATCAGAGGCGTGTAAAAAAGCTGCTTTCTCAAGGCCTATATCCACAAAAGCCGCCTGCATTCCCGGAAGAACACGGCTTACACGTCCTTTATAGATATTTCCTACGATACCACGTCGAGCATCTCGTTCGACATGGATCTCTTGAAGAGCTCCCCCTTCAATCATGGCCACGCGAGTTTCACTCGGGGTCACGTTCAGCAACAATTCAGCACTCATGGTGCACCTCAGATTAGTAATTATAAGAATTCTTGCAGTAGCTGATCCGTTTCAAATAAAGGTAAGCCGACAACGGCGTAATAACTACCTTCGATTCGGGTAACAAAGCGTCCGCCCAAACCTTGGATCCCATAGCTACCGGCTTTATCGCATGGCTCCCCTGTTTGCCAGTATTGTTCTATTTCTTTTTCACTGAGGGGTTTAAACCATACGTCGGTAATAACGATTTCTGTTTTTTGTTTTTCTTCCGAAACCACAGAGACTGCCGTCATCACTTGATGACGTTCATTCGCTAACTGAGTAAGCATACGCTTAGAGTCAGAAAAATCGGCTGGCTTCTCGAGTACTTGCCCTTGGCTTACCACTACGGTGTCAGAGCCCAGAACCACTGTTTCAGAATCAAGAGAAATAGCATCAGAACTAACAACTACAGTATCAGAACCAGAAGCGACATGCTGCTTTTCAGAAGGATTCGTCGTTAATAAAGACAGCGCCGCTAAAGCTTTATCTAAAGATAGTCGCTTAACATACTCTTCGGCGGTTTCTTGGGCGTGTTTACACTCTTCAACGCCGGTTACGAGAACAGAAAACTCATAACCAAGTTGAGATAGCAATTCTTTGCGGCGTGGTGAACCGGATGCCAAAACTAAATGTTTCTTTTCCATCGTCACATTACCTCACATGCCAATGGCGACGCACGCGTCTCATTAATAAAAACATCCAAGGCCAAAGTATACAGTTTATCAATGCGCTCCATAGCGATAATGGATTGAAAACGACATCTTGGATCAAATATTCACCAAAGAATATCAATACCTCAAACAACACCGTCAATGCTGCAATGATCATGGCTTGTTGCCATAACGCCATGTTACGGATCACTAGGAAGTTCAGCGCAATAATGTACATCACTATTGCCATCATCATGCCTCGAATACCTAACGTCGAGCCGATCAACAGATCCCAAAGTAAGCCTAGAATCAGAGCGCTACCCACGTTAACACGGTGAGGCAGTGCTAGAACCCAATAACAGGTAACCAGTAGTAACCAAGAAGGTCTAAATAAATCTAAACTACCAGGCCAAGGGATCGTCTGCAGAATAAGTGCGATCAAAAATGAGCAGCCAATTACGACCTTGCTTCTTAAAACGCTATTGGCCATTTTCGCCCTCTAACATTGCTTGTTCTATGCTGGATTGATCCGCTTGTTTTTGTTTGTTTTCGTCTGGCCATACAAGCAACAAGTATCTGAGCTTATCAAACTCAACAACCGGCTCTGCTTTAATAACGGCGAACTCACGTTTCGGATCCGATTCAACCGCAGACACATAAGCGACTGGGTATCCCTCTGGATATACACCACCCAACCCTGATGTCACCAACAGATCTTCTTCTTGAATATCAGTACTGGTTGGAATGTGCTCTAGTTGAATTTCATCAATCATGCCATTACCAGATGCAATCACACGGATGTCATTACGAATAACTTGAACAGGAATCGCATTGTTTGCATCCGTCAGCAGCAAGACGCGGCTATTATGAGCGGCAACAAAGGTGACTTGACCAACAATACCTTTCTCGTTGATCACCGGTTGACCTTCATACACCCCATCGATCAAGCCTTTATCAATAACCACTTGATGACGGTATGGAGAAGTATCAACAGCCATAACTTCAGTAACGACTTTCTTTTCGTCACGGATAAACGGAGAGCCCAATAGCTTACGTAGGCGTTTGTTTTCTTCTTGATATTGCTCAAGCAGAATCAACTCGCTCTTCAGTCGCAAGACTTCACGCTTAATATTATGGTTGGATTCGATCAGCCCTTTACGAGTGCTAAAGCGGTCGTAAACACCGTCGAACATAGTGCGAGGTAAGTTAGCTGCATATTGAATAGGTGCAACCATGCTGTTCAATAGATAGCGGACATTTGAGAAAGCATCTAAACGACTATCAGCCAGCATAAGGCTGGCTGATAAAATTACAGCAAAAAACAGGCGCAATTGTAGAGAGGGACCTCTACCAAAAATTGGCTTCATTCTATATTTGGTCCTAGAGCTACATTTGATCCTATAGACAAGGTCCTAGGCTCTTTACATAAAACTAGATAAGAAAAGAGCCTAACACTAGATATTATTCTTCGCTGAACAGATCGCCGCCGTGCATGTCGATCATCTCTAGGGCTTTACCGCCACCTAGAGCAACACACGTTAGTGGCTCTTCTGCAACAACAACAGGGATACCTGTTTCTTCTGTTAGCAGACGATCAAGGTCTTTAAGCAGTGCACCACCGCCTGTTAGTACCATACCGTTTTCTGAGATATCAGAAGCTAGCTCTGGTGGACACTGTTCTAGCGCAACCATCACTGCAGATACGATGCCAGATAGAGGCTCTTGGAGTGCTTCAAGGATTTCGTTTGAGTTTAGGCTAAAGCTACGAGGCACACCTTCAGCAAGGTTACGACCACGTACTTCGATCTCTTCTACTTCATCGCCAGGGTAAGCTGAACCGATTTCGTGTTTGATCTTCTCTGCTGTCGCTTCACCGATCAAGCTGCCGTAGTTACGACGAACGTAGTTGATGATCGCTTCATCAAAACGGTCACCACCGATGCGAACAGAAGACGAGTAAACCACACCATTCAGTGAGATAACCGCAACTTCAGTAGTACCACCACCAATATCAACAACCATTGAGCCTGTTGGTTCAGATACACGTAGGCCAGCACCAATCGCTGCAGCCATTGGCTCATCGATTAGATAAACCTCACGAGCACCAGCACCTAGCGCAGATTCACGGATAGCACGACGCTCAACTTGCGTTGAACCACAAGGTACACAAACCAAAACTCGAGGGCTTGGTTTAAGCACACTGTTGTCATGCACTTGTTTGATGAAGTGCTGAAGCATTTTTTCCGTTACGTAAAAGTCGGCAATTACACCGTCTTTCATTGGACGGATCGCTGAGATGTTACCAGGCGTACGACCAAGCATTTGCTTAGCAGCGTGACCAACAGCAGCGACACTCTTTGCAGAACCCGCACGATCTTGGCGAATAGCTACAACTGAAGGCTCATCAAGAACAATGCCTTGGCCTTTTACATAAATAAGGGTATTGGCTGTACCTAAATCAATCGATAGGTCGTTTGAAAACATGCCACGAAGTTTTTTAAACATATTCTTCGCTCATCCTGCAAGAATTAGAAGACAAAAATTGCACTAAATGTACCAATGCCTTGCTGTCTCGGCAAGGCATTGAAGTATAAACATGGACTGAAACCCGCAATTTCTTACAGATTCCTAACTTAAGGGGCAAAAATTATATTATTACTGACCTGTTAAGCCACTTTCCCCTCGGTAGATCACACGATCGTTACCGCGATAGATGCCAAATGTGACGACGGTGGAGGGATCTTCATCGCCTAGTTGGCGCCAATTGTAGCGCAACCATGGTTGAGCTTGATCACTGCCACTACATGAGATGTTATTTCCGCCATCACTATCAGGCTCAGACTCATCCATTCTTAACCACAGACGGACTTGCTCACGTGGCGCGTCTGTTCCTGCTGGCGTATTTTGATTTGCTGTGACCTCTTCTTCTCCATCATCCACATTTCCACTACCGTTAAGTGAAGCTATAGTGGTTGTCACCCCTTCACTGTGCCAAATAACTTGTTTACAAATATTTGAGCCATTGAAGGTGCTGCGATCGTCATCCTCATTAACAATAAACTCGCTGCCGTCCCAAAACTCAGCTCGAAGTGGGATAGTTAAGGTAGTACCGGAATTGCCACCAATGTCGTCAAGCGCCATTCGACCATAACGAGCTGGAGGTTGAATAGGGAAAGCTGCCGAATCAGTCACAGGATCTGAATCAGTAAATGAAACAGGGTCCGTTCCAGTTATCGTTAAACCAAAATTTGTAATCGTCGAGTTAGCATCTGGCGTATTAAACGGTGTATCTCTGCGGCTAACATCATCAGAATCCGTAACTCGCTGAAGAACAGCGGCACTATCATTCAACAACCAATGCTTACGATCATTAGACCAAGTGCCTGCCTCAGTATCTAACAAGAAGCCGTTATCAGTATTGCTATCATCTAAAACAATAAACTTTGCTTGCAGGTCTGAGTTGAAGAATCGATAGTTATTGAGAACATTATCCGTATCACTTTCACCAGAAGCCATTGGGTATACTTGATGAACTGCAGAATCATAAGGTTGGTCTAGGTATGCGATATCATTTTGATTAGCGACATTCCATTCAGGAGTACCTTGCACAAAATATTTAGGGTAAAAACGGCCAATAGATTTAGTACCAGTTAAACCACCTAATATTGAGCTATAGAAGCTTCCGGTTTCAGTTGCAATAAAGTTAAAACTACCCACCTCTGAATATCTTAAACCTTCGAATTTATAGCCTTTATTAGCCTGGTCATTCGGTGAAATCTGTTGGGTTAATCGATCCTCAGGAGTTAAATCTCCTAGCTGAGCATCAGGATAATCCGTAATTGAAGGGGTATCTAAAGTTGTTGTAACTTTCACGCTTGCTGTCGAGTCAAAGTAATTATTCGTCAACAAACTATCATCAGTACAAACAGAAGATGAGTTGGTATATTTGATTGGACGAGCATACACATCAAATGACTCTCCGGCAGCAGCGAAGCTGTCTGAGTCTTTCTCTTTGCTGTTTCCATCTGAGCTCTTGTTGGTGCAAATCACAAATTTCCAAGGGCGAGAGTAAACAGAGAAACTTCCCTCTACATCGTAACTCCCATCTTCGGGGCAACCAGCGAAACCAGTACAATCAAAACTACTATCTTTTAAAGTAACGTTGAAAAGCCCTGATTCAGAGATCATTAAATCAGTTGAGGCGCTACCTTCTTCGAACTCAGGTAAATAAATCAAAGAGCCATCGGATCCACTCCAAGAGCTATCAAGCTCGTGAGCAATGGTAACTTCATCTCCAGCTTCACCTACATAGTTTTCAGCAACTATGATTGAATCACCAGAATCACACGCTAAAACTTTGGTTACTGTCGGTGTAGCCTGCCCCGCAATAACGTCAAGGCGACTTGTTGGAGTATTACCATCCACTAAAGAGAATTTAAATGGTACGAACTTAAATTGACTTTCAACTTCTTTACCAGAATCATCCACTAGCGTTGCAGTTAGTTTATAATCAGAGTCAAAATCAATATTGGCAGTCTCTTTAGCAACAATTTTTAAAGTTAATTGGCCATTATCGTTTGATAAATAATTAGGGTAAGTACCTGAACCTTGCAGTACGGAAACGTCAAATTCATCAGCGTCTGGCGTAATACTTACGGTAACACCTAGACTTTCCGCCACACCATTATTAGAGGTATTAATGGTAAATTGAGGGGAGTCATCGCCACACATTAAGGCTAGATCGGTCGCAGGAGAAATGTCTATTTCATAGTCATCCGAAGGTTGAAAACAATGATTGTCAGTCGCAATAATCTTAGAAGTATTCCTCAGGCTAATAGCCTTAGCAGTAACTGCACCATAGACCGTTGACTGGTTGCTCATAATGACATCGACTTCGCTATATAAAAGACCTCTAAACTCACTCCGGTTGGCAAAGTTAACATTAGAATTTTGCAATGCGTGAATAAAAACGACTAGTTGTCCATCACCTTCTTCACCGAAAAATGAATTATTATTACTTAAATTCACTCTTCCTATGTGAATAATAACTTTTTCTCCGTCAGGGATAATGACTCTCCCTGCGTTATTAATATCCAAACTTCCGACCCAGTATGTACCGCTATAAAATGTTACAGAGCCTTTTCCAACACTTAAACTTCCTATTGATTCATTGTTAGAAAACTCTGCATCATCCTGCCATACATTTACAGTCTCCAGTCCATTATCAGGAGATTGGAAGCTTTCTAGTTCTTGCTGATTAACCAACAAACCTTCTTCACCATAACACTCCGTATTATCGCAAGCGCTCTCCTTCTTATTTCCTGTTATCGTATTTTGAGGAAACCCTATATATCTCTTTCCATTTGAGACTAACGCTCCTTCTATACCCTCCGATGTATCCAACAAAATATAAGTATTCTCGTTATTTTTCCATGTTTGAGCCGGCGAAGGAAATAACTGACAAATTTCACTCGTTGGCGGCTTATCAAATAGAAAGTACGAATAAGGCTCTACAACGTGAGCACGTTCATCATCTCGAGCCATGTCTTCTTCGTTGATTAAAGCAACACCCGTTTTCGATACTGAACAGCGCCTCAACCAGCCGCCATTATTACCATTACGTGTACGCTTTGACGCGAGTAATGTCGGGATACCAGAAAAACCAGAAGCTGAAAACTTTTGTATAAGCTGGCAACCTTCTGTGATTGGTTTGATAACCCTATCATCGATATTCAGCGTATTTGATGTTGCCCCTTGGCCAAGCCAAAATTTCTGTCCATTTATAAACCCTTCACCTAGGCCTGCAACAAAGGCAACTTGTTCATTACGGTCAAGCTGAGCATTAGATGAAACCTCTGAGCGATCGAGGACTAGATTAAATGCACTTGTTGTCGGGTTTAAAGCAATTGGGGTTAACCAAACAGGAGCGCTACCTTGCATATTCCTCAAGCTTTGAATCTGAACTAAAACGCCCGGAGAAGAGCTAAAGTTGGATGACAAGCCAAAATCACTGAATCGCACCGACTTTCTCTTATTAGAACCACCACCAGCATTTGAATAAGTACGGTTATAATCAACGGTTCCTGCGACTAACTTCGCCCCACTATCAAACTCCAGAACGCCTGGCTCAATGACCAAATAGTCGATATTCTCCATTGGAGCATCAACGTACTCCACCAAAGGGTCGCTACTATTGGTGCTACATCGCCATTGTCCATTATTGTTTTTTCTCAAACGAACACAAGCCGCATCATGGGGCGGAAGTAGTTGCTTTATTGTTGCCTGACTCGATGAAACAGACCAAACTCGGAGATCAGAAGGGTATTCTGTCGTCTTACTATCAAAGTTTGAACGGCTCGCATTAACAGTTGACATGACAAACACCAAAGGTGCTGAATCATAGGTGTTTTCAAACTCAATGACACACTCTACTTTTCCCCCGGATATATCACATTTATCTGCTGGAATCGTACCAAATTCAAACTGAGGGTTAGTATTGATATTTGCTTGAACTAATGGAGATAAAAAAAGCGCAACTAATAATATTGAAAAATGCTTTATCATCGTTTATTCCTTCACCCAAAGTTCTTGATTACGCTGCACTTGGCTCACACCAGAACCACAAATTACCGAAGACTCCAAAACATAGAAAACAAAGCCATCAAGCTCTCCTCGGCTGGAACACTGCATTACATCAAGAGAGCAGTTCATTGAAGCTTCATCAACCATAGAACTTGCTACCGTAAAAACTCCACCTCCAGGTTGAAGATCATTACTGCTACAAACACTACCAACGGCAGAAGAAGCCTGAGGATCAGGATCCGGATAAAACTGAGTCATAACATACTCATTAACCGAATGGCTGAGTAACCAAGCTTGTGTGCCAAGTACAACTCGAGTGTTTGAATCATTATCAGACCAACTCGTTCGACTCAAACTTGTCGCTAAGAAACCAAGCACCACGATAACAAAGATGACCATGACTAGCGCACTACCCCTTTGGTTTGCTTTACGGAACATTAATCACCTGTATATCTTGCTCAAACACTGTGGACTCATTATTTTCTGCAAATTCGAGAATCAACTCAACAACACCATTACTCTGAACATCTGCGGGTTGATAACTCAGAGTGCTATTCTCACTCATAACTCGATCGCTTATTGTGACACCATTACGAGTTAGTAAATTACTATTCGCAAGGCAATACTCCACAAGATTATTTGAGTCAAAAATGTAGTGCCTTTTACCTACAGATTCACTGACAAGAGTGTTAGCTCCGTTTGGAATAGAAAAGTATGCAGCAGATACGCTTGGAGGAACCACACTATCAAGAAGGTATATATTATTTAGGTTGCTGATATCCGTATGTGGCCTAGTCGGATTTATAACCAATGACATAGATTGCAATGAGCTGCTTGTCGCTCCTGTATCACTAACTAGAAAGTTAATGTCTGCCCCCGATATAGCGTAAAAACCTGAATCAACAATTGGATAAAATGATACGCAACCGCTACTTACAGAAGCAGGAAACAGATTAGGTACAGCATGTCTCACTTCACGCGAAAGTTTTTCTAAGACAAACCTAGCTTCGGTTTGTAGTCGAAAGCGCTCTACAGAGCCAAAATAGCCTCTCATACCGAGTTCAGTAAAATTCGCGACACCAAGCAAGACGATACTTGAGATGACAATAGCTAAAATCATCTCTATAAGCGTAAACCCTTTCCCTTTCATTAATACTCCCCTTTATAAGCGACTAAAGTGATAGGAGGATTATTGCTTGCGGTAATTGTTAACGTAAATTTCTGCATCGAAGCAGTTGGGGTATCGTTGGCAACAACCAAATCCACATCAAAATTAGTGTAAGTGCTACCGAGTTCAATTGGAGTACCAGAGCTCACCGAGCCGTAATCTCTAGCTAAAAGATCGGTCATAATACTTTGGCCTAATGCTGAGGCTCGGTTGGAATAGTTCACTTGCCCTGAAAGTGCGGATTGTGGTGCGAGAAAAGTAGAAAATGCGAGCATTGCAAAACCAAGTAGTACAATAACAATGATCGACTCAATAAGCGTAAAGCCACTATTTACGTACTTCATGGGCATACCCGGTTGCTTGGGTAAACAAACCCTTGAGAATTGATACAAACCCAAGCTCTGTCTGGACTGTTATTAGATGAGATAGTAATTTGAACACCAGATGAGGCAGTATTTTCAGGGTTACCTAAAAGGTTGAATTCGATTGGAGAAGAGTAACTAGAGGTAGGTACAGACGAGAAACTATAATCATCACTAGCGATAACATCACTTCTTGTTTCAGATAAGTTGTCACAAGCAGATTGCGAGCCGATACAATTGTTCGCAGCGACTAAACGTAAGCTTTCAGCACCTGACACAGACATATCCATATTAGATTGCATTCTATTGAGCTGAATTTGTCGGATGACAGAAGATGCCTGCTCTTGAAGGGCATACAATTCGTAAACTTGACGACCACCAAACCGGCTAATAGCTGTCGCTGAAATAATAGCAAGTAAAAGAATCACCACAATCAATTCAACTAAAGTGAAACCTTTGTTTGGCTTTGTATTCATATAAGCCTTTGATGGTTAATTTGAGTATCTAGATTATAAGTTACAATTTGGAAGGATAAAGAATAAAATTGTAGTTAAAACATATTGAATACAAAAGAAAAGACCAGCCGAAGCTGGTCTAAAATACAAACTTAGTTACCTGTGCCACCACAGCCGGCTGCTGCATTACCTAATTCAACGGTAGTCGATGCTGCACTAGCCGCTGTCGTACCTGTTGCTTCAGTGTAAGTAACAATACATTCAGTTGTAGATGTTGAGCCTACAAAGCCAAATGTTAGACTTGGAGTTGGAGTTGCACTACTTGTTACGATTTCCCAATCGGTACTCAAACCAACAACAGCAGAAACAATGCCGTCAGCATCAGCCGTCGGATAACCAAACGCTGTCGTGATACCCTCAACTTCAGGATTAGTCGAAGAATCTAAAGCTTCTTGTCCTTCAACGGCTGATTTTCCATAAACAATACCTGATGCCCCATCAATAGCACCTTTTAGACCTTGTAAAGATGAAGCTCGAGCATCATCTTGCAGGTTTAGGAAACGTGGTGCCGCAGTTACAGCAAGAATACCTAGAATAACAATTACAACCACTAGTTCGATTAGGGTGAAACCGCCTTGTCTTTTCATAGTTAAGCTCTCTCTATGTTTAATTTTACGCAGACTTACTGCAAAGTTACGGTCACACGACCAGTTTTAATTTCGTAAACAAATTCATGCTCAGTACTACCTTCTAATTGAACGTAAGTACACGTTGCATCACCTGAATTCGCTTGCGCTGAATATTTGTAATTTGAATCACTAGCAACAACTGAAACCTCACCAACTTTAGGTGGATTTTGCAGCAAGTTTTCCATCAGTTCAGAACATGTTTTATCTGAAATATCTTGTGGCGCGGTGCCAGAATTGTTGTTCAGAGTCCAAGGGTAGCCATCTCGAAAGTCGGTATCGACGTTGCTACTGTTCTTTGATCTTGTTAACCAAAAATCAACACCATCATAGTTTACAGTATTGTATGTTTCAACACCTATCTTCTCTGATGGTCTAGCTTCAGCTTCCCACTGTGCTCTAGCCGACAAAACTGCGGTCGCAAAGCCACCAGCAACGCCTTCAATACTCGATTTCTTGGCTTCATCTGTCACATCGAGAAAGCGAGGTAAAGCAGCTACCGCCAATAAACCAACGACCACGATAACTATGACTAATTCGACAAGGGAGAAACCCTTTTGATTCTTAAGCATTTTCTACCTACTCATCTAATTATTAACGCGCATTATACATTCGCGCTCGTATAAAACCATAAAAAAACTGTCAATATTTTCACAAAGCCAAAATATTGGCTTTCACACTAAACCTTTCTTTTTCGAGCAATATATCTATCTGATATTTATCACTATAATGATAACTACAGTGAAACTGTATGTTATCACTTTTATCTTCAACACTTGGAGAGCTTAGCCCTAAAACACTCCCTTGGGGATATAATTGATCCAGCCAATAATTGCAGTCTCGCTCAGAGCCCTGAATCGGCATTATCCACCCTGTTCTGCTGTAAACTTTTGGTGATTCCGAATCGTTTTCTCGTGGAGTCCCCTTTAACAAATACTGTTGTTTGAACAGATTTGCTTGCTCAAGAATTCGTTTGCTCGCTACGATAAATGCCGTATTAGTCGCTTCTTCTTCTACCGTTTCCCATGCAGAAAGTAATCCAATCACAAGAAAAAGGATAACCACAGTCCAAATAACAAAACGTGAGCGCTGTAGGTTATTTAGCATTCCTTAGCCTTTGATTGCATCGAGCATTCCCCACATCGGTAAGAAAATACCCAGAGCTAAAATCAGCACCATACCCGCAACTATGGTCAACAAAATTGGTTCAATTCTGGCGGTTAAAGTTTTCAAATCGTAATCGACTTCTCGATCATAAAAATCAGCCACTTCAAGTAGCAACTCATCAATCCGACCCGTTTCTTCACCGACGGAAATCATTTGTATCACCAAAGGTGTGAAAATTTCGCTGTTGATAGCAGTGGATGACACCGTACTACCCGCTTCTATCGCCGATTTCATAGCTTGAACTCGAAGTTCTAGGAAGCGGTTATCCAAAGCCTCAGCCGATAAAGCTAATGATTGGTTAAGTGGTACGCCCGCCTTTAGCATCAAAGCAAAGGTACGAGAAAAACGTGACAATAGCGCTCGATTTACAACGCCACCGATCACTGGCATCTTCAAACGTAATCGGTCCCACTTCTCTAATCCTTTATCTGTCTTTACCCATGCTTTAAAAGCAAAGATAAGACCAAAGATCACTCCGAGCATTAAGCCCCAATAATTAACAAAGAACTCCGACATGCCAATCAAGATACGAGTCGGCAACGGTAGGTCGACACCGAAACGTGCGAACATGCTCGAGAACTGTGGAATAACCTTGATATTAAGAATGAACATCGCAATCAAAATAAAGCTGATCACGAAGGTTGGGTAACGCATCGCGGTCTTGATTCGCTTGCGAGTCTCGACTTCCTGTTCATAATATCCAGCCAACTGCAGCAGAGCCTGGTCTAGACGACCCGTGTTTTCACCAACACCGATCATCGATACAAACAATGGACTGAATACCTTGGAGTGCATCTGCATTGATGCCGCTAGTCCACGACCATTGGTTAACTCAGCGACCACTTCTTCAAGCGCCGCTTTAAGCTGTTTGTTTTCGCAATTTTGAGTGAGGCCTTTCATCGACCTTAGTAATGGCACACCCGCTTTAGTTAGGCTGTATAACTGCCGACAAAACAGAACCAACACCTCAAGAGGGACATTTGGCGTAAATAGGCTAGAGACGTCCATATCCAATACAGAGCCGCCGCTTTTACCCAACTTGATTGAGGTAGGAATGATCCCCTTACTCATCAAGCTTTCAGCAGCGAGATCTTCGTTATTCGCATCCAATTGGCCAGTAACTTGACTGCCATCAGAGCTGCGACCTACATAACGATAAGTTGGCATATCACTCTACCCCTACAGATAAATTGGGTCGGTTGCACCGGACGCATCGCCTTCACCAAGGTGCATTATCTCGTCGAGACTCACGACACCTTGTAAAGCCAGTTCCATCGCAGAAGCCAAAAGTGGTTTGTAGTTTTCAGACTGCCTCGCCGTTTGAGCAAAACCAACGGCATCATTGGCTCTAAGCGCATCCATCATGTTTTGCTCTAGCTCCAACATCTCGAAGACACCAATACGCCCACGATAACCCGTTAGGTTACAGTTCTGACAACCACGTCCTTTCATAAATGGCACGCCCACCTGATTTGGGAAGCGAACGCTCAACCATTGTTTGCGAGGTTCATCTAGCTCATCTTCAACCTTACAGTCGTTACACACTTTACGAACCAATCGCTGAGCGACCACGGCTCGAACGGCACTTGCTACCAGATAGCCCGGAGCGCCCATATCCATCATACGCAGTGCACTATCGACCGCATCATTGGTATGCAGGGTACTTAAAACTAAGTGACCCGTCAGTGCTGCTCTCAAGCCTATTTCTACGGTTTCGTGGTCACGCATCTCACCAATAAGAATGATATCGGGATCCTGACGCAGGAAGGTTCTTAAGATCGTAGAGAAATCGAGATTAATCTTAGGGTTCACCTGAACTTGGTTAACACGAGGAAGGCGGTATTCCACTGGGTCTTCTGCGGTAATGATCTTTTTACCCGGTTCGTTTAGTTCGCTTAACGCACCGTATAAGGTGGTTGTTTTACCCGAACCAGTAGGGCCAGTAACCAAGATCATACCGTGCGGACGACGTAACTGTTGACGAAGACGAACCAGAAGATCACTCGGTATACCCGACGACTCCAATTTACGTAAACCAGCAGATTGATTAAGAAGACGCATCACCACTGATTCGCCGTGCTGTACTGGCATAGTCGACATACGGATATCGACAGATTGGCCCTTCGCTCGAATATTGAAGCGACCATCTTGAGGAAGGCGCTTTTCTGAGATATCGAGGTTTGCCATCAGCTTTAAACGCAATACCAGAGCAGATGCGATATTGACTTCGTTTAACAAGGTTTCATGCAACACACCATCAATACGTTGACGAAGGCGCAAGACATTAGAATCCGGTTCAATATGGATATCGGAAGCGCCAACTTGAATCGCATCTTCAAACAGTGAGTTAATCAGCTTAACAACCGTAACTTCGTCACTGTCTTCTTCGGCAATATCAAAATCGAAAGCTTCATTAACTTGGTGTTCGGCGTGAAGCTGCTCTGCAAATGAGGCGATCTCTTTGGTTCTTCGGTAGTAACGGTCAAAACCATCAACCAATTGTCTTTCTTGAGCCACGACGAACTCGAGGGCGTAGTCGCCTAATTGACCAAGTAAAGATTCTTGTGCAAATAAGTCCGCAGGATCACTCATAGCAACACGCAAAGTATCGCCTTGGCGTCCGATAACCAAAGCACGTAGACGACGAGCATGTACTTCAGGCAAAAGCTGAACCGCTTCGACATCAACAACAGCGCGGCTTAAATCGATAAGAGGAATAGCTAACTGCTGCGACAAAAAGCTCAGCATCTGTTGTTCCGACAGGAAGCCAAGTTCAATCAGTGCATCACCTAGCTTACGGCCAGTACTTTTTTGAGAGGCAAGTGCTTGTTCCACTTGAGCCTCAGTAATAATGCCCTCTTCAACGAGCAAATCACCAAGCCTTTTTCTTAATCTAATTTGCATCGCTACTCTCCTCTAAAGCATTGATTATTTTTAATCGATCTCGCACAAAGCTTTGCGATTGAGATGAGATGCCAACTCTGACCAGCGCACCTTGGTAAGATTGTTTTGCCGCCGTAAAATCGAGCTGTCGCTCTTGTTGGATAGCCAAACCTAGCCACCAGCGAGCGTTATCCGAATCAATCTCAACCAGTTTTTGATAACTCTCTAATGCAATCTCTTCTTGCTGTGACTTTTGGCTCAGCGCGGCACGCATCGCCAAATAGTCTTGAGTTGGATTCGGCGGTAAATGTATTAATGGACTCAAAGCCGCTTCAGATTGGTCTGCTTTAACCAGCAGTTTTGATAGACCTAAGCGCAGCTTTTCGCTGTTGTTGTTGAGTTTGATGCCAGACTGATAAAGTTCGTAGGCTTTACGCGTATCACCCTTACCAAAATAGAGAATCGCGAGCTTCTGACGAACATCTTCATTCCTCGGGGCATAGCGAAGCGCTTCGTTATAACCTTTCAACGCACCAGCAAGATCGTTCGCATCAAGCGCTTTCTGAGCTCGACCTTGGGCATTAATAGAGAGTTGTTCAGACGTTAACTCCACCTGCTCAATCATTATTCCACTATCTTCTGAATCTCCAGACGCTTTGGAATCATTAGGGAGTGGAGTGGCATCTTTTTTAGCCACACTAGCAACATAGATTGGTTTTGCGACTTCAGCTTTAGGCACCTTTTGAGATTTAGAGGCTGCTTGAGGCTGTGTCACTAACTGAGTCGATGCAACAACTGAATCGGAATTAGCAGACTGAGTTTGAGTGCTTTTAATAATCGTCGTGTTATCAGCAGAAAGGTTCGCAGAATCTATCGTCACTAACTTCTTAGTTGGTGACGAGACAAGTGGAGTCACTAACGTTTTCGGCTCGCCTTCAGAGCTATCAACCACAGCAACCTGAACGTCACGAGTTGATATTGAGTTCTCGACAGCTGGGCCTTGTGAAATCGCCCAACCACCCATAGCTAAACTGAGTGTAAAACCCGCAGCTATCCAAACGAAAGGAGAGCGTGTTTTTACTTTCGGCACGACTGCAGCTTCAATTGAAGTCGCTGATTTTTTCTTTGCCAATTCAGACAAGGCGTTATTAATGACGCTCATAATTAATTCCAACCCCACAGTATTGGCGTTTTAAATTTAGGCTTACACACATCGTAAGTTTCGTGCATGGCGGAGAACAGATGCTGATTGTCGATACTTTTCTTATCTTCACTGAACGAGAGCAAAAGAGCCTTATGGCACAACTGATTTATCAACCTTGGAATACCCAATGAAGAACGATAAATCGCCTTTTTTTGATTCAAACTAAACAGTTCGGGATTGCCACCAGACTTAGTAATTCGATTATCAATGTAAGCTACCGTCTCATCGAGAGTCAGCGGCCTCAGTGTCGAACTGAATGTGATTCTTTGACGAAATTGTCTTAGGTGGTACGCCTCTAATCGAGCGTCCAATTCAGGCTGCCCGAGTAACACTATCTGAAGCAATTTCTTATCTTCTGTTTCAAGGTTGCCGAACAGCCTTAAGGTTTCAAGAGCCTCATCAGATAGAGCTTGCGCCTCATCCAGTATAGCGACCACTCTCAAACCCGAGTTATGTAAATCAATCAACTTATGCTGAATGTTATCGACTAAAGTGGCTTCATTATCGATGGTTAAATCAAGTTCTTTAGCGACAGCGTGACGCAAGTCAGTTCCAGACAATACAGGATTTGGCAAATAGATTAACGCCGTACAATCCTTTAAATGATTAACCAGCATCCGACAAACCATGGTTTTTCCCGTGCCGACTTCACCAGTAACTTTAATCACGCCCTCTCCCATCTCTAACGCCGAGATGACCGTTTGAATCGCCTCAAAATGAGGCGCCAAACCATAAAAGAAATCAGTATTCGGTGTTAACGTAAATGGCAGTTGTTCAAAACCAAAGTGAGCTTGATACATATGACGACCTAGCTTAGTGAGACACTGCCACTCTATATTGAGAAAGTAAGCATTTACTCTTCATCAGGGAACCACTCTTGAAGAAGATCACGAGAACGCTCCAACTCATTTTGCCAAGTATTCACACCCACGATCGTTGGTTTAAGCAAGATCACGAGCTCAGTTTTTTGAGTCAACTGATTGGTATTACGGAATAAATGACCTAATGCAGGGATGTCACCGAGGAACGGAACTTTAGACGTCACATCAGTGGTGTTGGATTTCATCAAACCACCAATAACAACCACGTCACCGTCTCGAGCTCGAATCACGGAGTCCGATTCACGAATAGAGCTTTTCGCCAAAGGAAGTTGTACTAACCCCGTTGTTGAACCTAGGTTGAGCTCTTTCACCTCTTCCTCTACCTCAATAACGGCAGGGTGAACATGTAAAAATACGCTGCCTTTATCGTCTATTTGAGGGGTCACATCTAAAGAGATACCAGAGAAGAATGGCGTCAACTCAACCTCCGGCGCAACATTAGCATTGTCACCACTACCGACCGAGCTTGATAAATCCGTCACGTAGTATTCGTCTGTACCAACTTTGATTACCGCTTTCTGGTTGTTTGCAGCCGTTACGCGTGGGCTAGAGAGAACATTGAGATCACCTTGAGTATCCATAAAGCTCAATACCGCTTCAAAGCTACCGTCTGAAATCGTGACGTTGGTTTGTCCACCTAACAAAGAGCTGATTGCATCTAATGGAGGCAATGTTCCACCTGGTCGGTCAATAACAACACCACCACTACCAATCGACTTAGATAAGTTCGACCAGCTAATACCTTGCTGGTAACCATCACTCAGGGTGACTTCCATGATTTTGGCTTCCAAGATAACTTGGCGTTGCAGACGTTTCTGAGAAATACCTAAGAACTCACGAACCTCACGGATTTCATCCGGGTAAGCGCGCACTGTAATCACACTCGCTTGTGGGGTAACCACAACACTTTGCCCATCACCAGAACCAATCAAGTGAGCAACCGCCGCTTCAAGCTGTGGCCAAAAATCACTTTCAGATGTGGTTTCAATCTCTGTACCACCATTCGATGTCGAGTTTGATGTATTAGAAGAGTTAGATGAATTCGACGAGTTAGAGTCAGAGCTTGATGAGCTCGACGAACTGTTGTCCGAATTGGAGATAGTGCCTGTAGTGATCGTCGTCAATGAACGACCAGAACGCTTAACTTGTAGGTAATCGACAGGGATCGTCACTGTGCGAAGGCCTGCAGGGTAAACCTGAATCACCTTGCCACGCTTTTCGATATCATAGCCATACATGTCTTGGGCAACAGCCAGCACTTCATCTAATGTTACATCGGTTAGATTAAGCGTAAGGTTTCCCGACACGCTTGGGTGAATAGCGGCGCTGTATTCTGTACCTTTCACTAAGCTAGCAAAGAAGGTTCTCGCTTCAACACCTTTAGCCTGAATGCGAAAACGCTTAACCGTTTCCATTCCTGGCGATACAGAGTCTGAATCGAGTTGAGGCATAAGATCATCTTGTACTGATGACGGAAGCTCATGAAGCGCTTTACTGTTAGCTTCATTGATTGATTCGTTTAAAGACTCTTTTATCTCAACGGGATCGCGATGTCCCATCGAGCAGCCGACTAAAGATGACACTAGGATTGCTACTACAAGTTTACGCATGTCTTCACTCTAACCTTAATTATTCTTAACATCTAAAGAGAACATCTCTAATTTCCACTGCTTAGAGTTTCTCTGCAGAGTGACGTATTCTGGATCTATATTCTTAACTCGGTACCCTCTGATCGTTTCCCCTTGAGCGAGAATTTGACCATTTAGAATCGCATAGCAAGGTGTATCACCCTTGCAAACAATGCTCTCTAGGGATGGTAAACGATATTGAACTGGCGCCTTTTTAGCTGGCGCTGTTTTTTGTTGAGGTGAAAGCCAACCTAATGGCGCCGTTGGATCTTGCTCAGCCCACACTAAGGAACTACTAAACAGCAAGGACAACAATAGAGTTCTAGCCACCGATAAACTCCTGTCTGGTACCAAGTGTGTAAACCTCGAACACAAGTCGAGCTTTAGGATATTCTTCTACTGAATACTCAAACGTACGCCAGTAATAACTCACAGGAAGAGACTCAAGGGCTTGAAGGTAAGCTGAAATATCAAAATAGCTGCCTGTTAGTTCCATTCTCACAGGGTGAAGAAAGTAGCCTGAGTACTCGCTAGTCTCTTTGTTATTTGAAATCGCTTCTGGTTTTAGTGATTCCAAGGATTCCAACTTAAGTCCATGGCCAGCATTGAGAACACTTTCCAATAACTGTGACATTTGAGAAGGCGTAATCAGTCCATCGACAATCTCTGATAGTTGAAGCGAAAGATCTTGGCTTTCTACTAATAGCTTTTTGTACTCGATATTAATTTCTTTGTCTGGGTCTTTGTTCAACTTTGCTTGAAGAACAAGTAGCTCACCTTGTTGCCTTTGGTTTGACTGCGTCAGGCTCATCGATTTAGCGTTTTTCGCTTGTAAGTCGAGGTATGCAGGTTCAACCAATAAGGTGAATACAAGCATTGATAAACCGACAAAGCCACACACGAAAAGTAACCATTTTTCTCTTTGGCTTAATGCAAGAAACTTATCGCTCAGCTGGTTCCACTGCTGCATTATTTACTCTCCCTGCGAGTACTTAACTCGAACGTCACCACATCTTGATCATTGCGACCTATTTTGAGTTTTTCAAAAGTGCGGCCAACCAAATTAAGTTCATTTTTAAACTGACCAATCCAGTTTGGAACGACATTAGCATTACGAGCTAAACCACTAAGATCTAAAGTATCGTGAGTCATATAGATGTGCGAAAGAGAGATGTCATTTCGGCCTAATGTAGCTAGGGAATTCATGACGCCAGAATACCCGACTTGCTGGGATTCGTCGTATTGCCCAACGGCCTTCAACGCCTCTTTTTTTGCTTGAGTCTCACGTTTGAGACGGGCAACAGCGGCGACTTTCTCCGGAGACGGTTTATGTTCAGTTAACTTACTCTTCAACTGGTTAACTTGCTTGTTAACTTGATTGGAGTCATGTTGCAAAGCTGTTAGTTCTTCGTCCAAATTCGATATTTGGTATTGCATCACAAAGTAACCGCCAAGAAGCAGGGCACAGACAAGTCCCCAACTCGCGACCACGTTCGTTAATGTGAAATATTCTTTTTTCGGCTTGAGGTGTTCAGGGTAAAGATTGACGTTAAACGCATCTTTTTCAGCAGCGAGCTTAACCAACAAACTTTCAGAGTTTTCGCGCTCACCTTCAACCAGTAAAGAAACCGTTGAGCTCAGTGTATTGTTTAACGCACTTTGTAATTCTGCTTCATCTTCTTCATCACAACAGATTTTTAGCTGATGAAGTTGAGTGCCTTTGATTTGAGAAGAAAGGTAGTCAATCGAACGCTGGAGTTCTAAAGCAAGGCCATCTAACTGCAGCGCGCTGGATGCAACACCCGTTAAAGGTGGAACCACACTGCGAATCGTTCTTTGGAAGCAGACTGTATTCTCAACAAACGCACCCAACTTAAAGTGTGAATTTGAGCTGCGTTGTAGAAGTATGAAATTAGAGAGTTCGCCGGCACTATAGCCCCAGATTTCATCTTCAGGAGCAACACCTTTAAGCTCTACTTGCGCTGAGTTAGTAATGTTTAAAAGCTTATCTAACAGCTTTTTAGGTAAAACATACACTTGCAGTTTGTTTGATGTCGGCAGTGCTACCGCGCTTGCCGTAATCTCAGTCACTCTTTCAGCGACAAGATCTTTCAATAAAAAAGGCAGGGCAACCAACCATTCACTCTCTGGAATGTCCGGTTTATCAATTTGGTAAGTTTGGTAATAGTTAGCGCAGACTATCAATTGAAGGCTACTGCTGGTAAAAGCCTCACTGTTAAGCGATTTTTTTAGTGCACTTTCCCAGTCCCCGTTTACTACAGGGATGTGAGTGACTTGAGATTCTTGCTCTGTCGATGAAATATAAACAGCATCATTGCCCAACATAACAACTTGCGTGCTGCCTTTATTATTCGTTGGCTTTATCTTGTCTAAAATCGCTTTAAAATTCATGCTTAACTACTACTCTTGCGCCATCGATTTCTTCGACCAACTTTAACAACAGATTCAGCTTTCACTGTCTTTTCACCTTGATGAGGCAAAGGAATAATTTGTTGCTCTTCGTCGAAATATCTCCCTTGATAGCCGTTAATGCCTAACTCTATCAAGGTATTCTTTTCTTGTTTTGTCTCGACCCCAACCGCAATAACTTGGGTTGGAGAGTCACCGCATGCCCCGATTAAACTTCGGACAAACAGCTGGTTCTCATGTCTTTGATCGATTTTCTTAATTAAGCTCCGATGAAGCTTAATATAATTAACCTTCAAATCCTTTATATAGTGTGTGCTAACTATGGTTCGCCCAGCTTGGCCAACAATGACTTTACACCCTAATCCTCGCAGCATCTTTGCCACCGGTCTCATATAATCAAGATGAGCAATAAGGTGACCTTCTGGAAATTCAAAAGCAAGCTGAGAGCGATGCTGAGCTGAGAGTTGTAATAACTCACTCCTAAACCACTTAAAATGCTGTTTACTCGCAAACGGAGTGACATTCAGGTTCACTGAGTAGTTAATCGATTGAGTTGACTCTTTCAATGATTTCAACAAAACCTTCAACACGGATTGGTCCATTTGAGCTTGATAACCCACTTGCTCTACCGCAGGCATAAATCGAGACGATTTCAATAAACCTTTGTCTGGATCCTGAATTCTAGTGAATATTTCTCTATGTAATTCATTAGCTTGACCAGATTCCGGCATAAGGTAACACCGCTGAGCAAAGATTACCAAATTTTCAGGAAGCAGAGCTTTATCGAGTAATGTTCTCCAACGAACGCTGCCTCTATCAAGCTCATTTTTATTCTGTTTAGGGTAACGGCTCCAGTTGTTAATGCGTTCCAACTGAGCACTCTTTAGTGCGGTTTCCGTTTCATCCATAATCTGGCTATGACGCTCACCCTCGGTATACATGGTCACGCCGATATGACACCAGTTATCAGACTCTAATGGCTCCGGTGGGGTTAGCTTATCTAACTGCCTTAAACACTGGGCTGCCAAGGTCGCAATATCTTTTGCTCCCTGATGCGGGATAAATACCGCAAAATCGGCTTCGTAATAACGAGAGAAAATAACATCAGGGTAGCGCTGAACGATATTCGATAAGACTTCACCAACTTCAATAATAAAGCCGTCGGTCACTTGCTTATCATTGGCATCACGAACTTGTTCCCACTCATCGATACGAATTAACAACACACCACCACGCGCACCACTTTCATGCAGTGCCGATTCAAGCTTGTTATCGAATAGCACTCGGTTGGCTGTACCAGTAAGTTTATCTAAGAAAGTATGAGTACGAATGAAGGTATCAAAACGACTACGCTCTTGGCGTGCATCTTTCAGCTCTTCAATTAACACATCAAGAGCTTCACTCGCCGTAAAGGGCCATTCCCGCTCATCGCCTTTGGCATGCGCTTCAACTTGCCCTGCAAGGATCATCCTTCCTCGCTCTTCCAGCATTTCAGAACCCATTAACTGCTCTTTCAACCATCGAACACCACGAGCCAAGCAAAAAATGATCAAAGCAACCGCTAAAGTAATCGACCACATCGCTTCTATTGAGTAGTTGTAACCAATATAAGGAGGCAATGCTTTGAATTCGATTTGGTAACCTTCATTACGCTCTAACGTGAAGCTTTTTTCATAGAGACGATTAGGATCGATTTGTGGAGAAGTATCTTTGAAACGGTAAACAATACCCGTCTTATTTGAGAGTTTCATCTCAACGATATTGCTGGCCTGCAACATCTTAGGCATCCAACGCTGCATGGAATACGCAGCGTCTGGATCTTCCATCTCTTTATCTACAACGTCGACTATTCCCACCAAATAATGGTCTAAATATTCCTGCCCGATGCGCTTGAACGAAAGGGTGCCACCTATAAAAAGAATGAACATCGCACTGATAACTATCACTGTGACAAATGCGACCAGTCGGGTGCTCAATTTTAGCGTGGGGGTATATCTCATGAATAACGAAATCCTTTTCAACTCACATTATACCGTATTGCTACTTATACTATAAATTGACGTTGTAAATAAAGCGTTAAGAATTCTAGGTAACAAAAAGCCGCGATGAACGCGGCTTTTTCCAATTTAATACTGTCTTTATAATATATTAAAAACAGGGCTTAAAATGGGATGTCATCATCAAAATCCATCGGTGGCTCATTATATTGAGGTTGAGCCTGCTGAGGAGCTTGTTGTTGAGGTGCTTTCTGCTGTTGAGCAGGAGCACTGTATTGTTGCTGCTGTTGTTGTGGCTGTTGTGGTTGACCCCAACCACCTTGCTGTTGGTTGTTACCCATACCACCTTGAGCAGGAGCACCGCCTTGAGCACGGCCGCCAAGCATTTGCATTACACCGTTGAAGCCTTGAACAACCACTTCAGTTGTGTAGCGATCTTGACCGCTTTGATCTTGCCATTTACGAGTTTGAAGTTGACCTTCAATGTAAACTTGAGAACCTTTACGTAGGTACTCACCAGCAACTTCAGCTAGCTTGCCAAACAGAGCAACACGGTGCCATTCTGTTTTTTCACGCTGTTCGCCAGTTGCTTTATCACGCCATGACTCTGACGTTGCAATGGTAATGTTCGCTACCGCGCCGCCATTAGGCATGTAACGAATTTCTGGGTCATTACCTAGGTTACCCACTAATATAACTTTGTTAACTCCACGGCTAGCCATGATTTGCTCCGTCTAAATTCATAGTCTCAGAAAATTTTAGCGCACAAGAATAGCATGCTTTTCTACAGTGATAAATCGCATTCCTATTCTCTCCTCGCTACAAAGAATAAAAACGTAACAAATCATGATATTCAGAGCGATGTTGCTTTTTTCTCCACTTACAAACCACTCATTTACTTTGGGAATTGATATTCAACGCAAGTCACTACTATTGCACTAGAGAAGCCAAAGCGTGCATGACAACGTGAAATCTCACCCAACTTAAACACGGAGTTTCAATGAGAAAATCTCGATACGCTCGCACTTTGCATTTTCTGTGCATCGACCCGAGTGACACTTACCTACATGTAAAAGAGATAGAAAAACACTTATCCATCATTCTCTACAAAATGACTCCGGACGACTTAATGTTAGTCGACAGAAAGCAGAGTAACCGCATCCTGCTTGTCGACTATAAGGAGGTACCACAACTACTTATTATCTGTCCCAACCTGACCGTGATGTGGAAAAACCATGAGATCATCTTATTCAATGTTCCACAGCAACTGCCGACTTCGGAGCTTCTTACTTATGGTGTGCTGAAAGGTCTCTTTTATAACACCGATAAAAAGGACAAGATTGCGCATGGTCTTCAAGAAGTGATTGATGGTGATAACTGGCTACCAAGAAAAGTGACCAATCAACTGCTGTTTTACTACCGTAATATTGTCAATACCAACACAACACCAACCAATGTCGACTTAACCATTCGAGAGATTCAGGTTATTCGTTGCCTTCAATCCGGCTCGTCCAACACACAAATCGCCGATGACTTGTTTATTAGTGAGTTCACGGTCAAGTCTCACCTCTATCAAATATTCCGTAAGTTAGCGGTTAAAAATAGAGTCCAAGCCATCGCTTGGGCTAACCAGAACCTACTTGCATAATTGATCCGCCTCTTAAACTGACGATAATTTTGAGGGAAGCTCTAATAAACTATAGGTATTGTTGCTGAATTTTCGACATAACTTATGCTAGAGTTGCCCTCAGAAATATCAACCACTCAGGTTGAATCAATAATTATTATAGATAAAGGGTCTTATCATGATCAAAAAGTGCCTTTTCCCGGCAGCTGGCTACGGTACACGTTTTTTACCAGCAACTAAGTCAATGCCGAAAGAAATGATGCCTGTTGTGAACAAGCCGCTAATTGAATACGGCGTAGAAGAAGCAATCGAAGCTGGTATGGACGGCATGTGCATTGTTACTGGCCGTGGTAAGCACTCAATCATGGATCACTTCGATAAGAACTACGAGCTTGAGCACCAGATCAGTGGTACCAATAAAGAAGACCTTCTAGTTAATATCCGTGAAACGATTGAAGCAGCAAACTTCACTTACATCCGCCAACGCGAGATGAAAGGTCTAGGTCACGCTATCCTAACGGGTCGTGAACTAGTTGGTGATGAACCGTTCGCAGTTGTGCTTGCCGATGACCTTTGTGTGAACGAGCAACAAGGCGTGCTAGCTCAAATGGTTGCACTATACAAGCAGTTCCGCTGTTCTATCGTTGCAGTACAAGAAGTACCTGAAGAAGAAACACACAAGTACGGTGTTATCTCTGGCGAGATGATCAAAGACGATCTTTTCCGTGTCGATGACATGGTAGAGAAACCAGAACAAGGCACAGCACCAAGCAACCTAGCGATCATTGGCCGCTATATTCTGACTCCAGATATCTTTGAGCTGATCGAACAGACTGAACCAGGTAAAGGCGGCGAGATCCAAATTACTGATGCATTGCTTAAACAAGCAAAAGCGGGCTGTGTATTGGCTTACAAATTTAAAGGCCAACGTTTTGACTGTGGTAGTGTTGAAGGCTACATCGAAGCAACAAACTACTGCTTTGAAAACCTATACAAGAAAGACCAAAAGCAAGTTGAGCTAGGCAAACATTCAACAAAGAAAGAAGCATAACGGCTATCTAAGATAGTAACGTTTCAATTTTTATAAGGGTGGCTCTTTGAGTCACCCTTTTTTGTTTACTGTTTTTTTATCCAGTAAAACTTTGCACAAATCTCACTCTATGTAATACTTTAGCCACTTAAAATTACATGGTCTGTTGAGATGGATAAAATAGAAATTAGAGGCGCTCGTACGCATAACCTCAAAGACGTTAACCTAACGATTCCCCGCGATAAACTCACGGTTATCACCGGGTTATCCGGTTCAGGAAAGTCGTCACTTGCGTTTGATACTCTCTACGCAGAAGGGCAACGCCGCTATGTTGAGTCTTTGTCTGCCTACGCTCGCCAATTTCTATCTCTTATGGAAAAACCCGATGTAGACCACATCGAAGGTTTATCTCCGGCTATCTCGATAGAGCAAAAATCGACGTCTCATAACCCTCGCTCGACCGTAGGTACCATTACAGAAGTCTATGATTACCTGAGACTACTTTATGCTCGAGTGGGCGAACCTCGCTGTCCGGATCACAACATCCCCCTAGCTGCGCAAACCATCAGCCAAATGGTAGACAAGGTACTTGAGTTACCTGCGGGCTCAAAAATGATGCTGCTTGCGCCGATCGTTAAAGAGCGCAAAGGCGAACATGTAAAAACACTTGAGAACTTAGCGGCTCAAGGCTTTATTCGTGCACGTATTGATGGTGAGACCTGTGACCTATCCGATCCACCAGCACTAGAACTTCATAAGAAACACTCGATAGAAGTAGTGGTTGATCGATTTAAGGTACGCCCTGATCTACAGCAACGACTCGCTGAATCGTTTGAAACAACACTGGAGCTATCTGGCGGCATTGCAGTTGTTGGCTGGATGGACGAAACAGATCAAGAAGAGATCGTATTTTCTGCTAACTTTGCTTGTCCCAAGTGTGGTTACAGCATGCAAGAGCTTGAGCCTCGCTTGTTCTCATTCAACAACCCAGCAGGCGCATGTGGTACGTGTGATGGACTTGGTGTTCAACAATATTTTGACCCGAGCCGAGTGATTTTGGATGAAAACCTAAGCATCGCTGAAGGTGCAATTAAAGGTTGGGATCAAAAGAACTACTACTATTTCCAGATGCTAACATCACTGTCAGAGCATTATGGTTTCGATCTTTTTGCGCCGTTTAATTCTCTACCGAAGAAGACTCAAGAGATCATTCTCAAAGGTTCTGGCCGCACTGAAGTTGAATTCAAATACATCAATGACCGTGGTGATATCCGCGTTAAACGTCATCCGTTTGAAGGTATTTTAAATACACTAGAGCGTCGCTACCGTGATACGGAATCAAGCTCAGTTCGAGAGGATCTTGCTAAATACATCTCTACGAAGTCATGCTCTAGCTGTGATGGTACTCGTCTGAGACTAGAAGCTCGAAATGTATTTATCGGCGATACAACACTGCCTGAAATTGTTGAGCTTAGTATTGCTGATGCACTGCAATTTTTCCAAGAGTTGAAGTTAGACGGCCAACGTGGGCAGATCGCTGATAAAGTGATGAAAGAGATCAATGACCGCCTACATTTCTTGGTTAACGTTGGTTTGAACTACCTTAACCTATCACGCAGTGCTGAAACTCTGTCTGGTGGTGAGGCACAACGAATTCGTCTAGCAAGTCAGATCGGTGCTGGCTTAGTGGGTGTCATGTACGTACTAGATGAGCCATCAATTGGCCTCCACCAGCGTGATAATGAGCGTCTACTGCAAACCTTGGTACACTTGAGAGACTTAGGCAATACGGTACTTGTTGTAGAACATGATGAAGATGCTATTCGCTGTGCAGACCATGTCATCGATATTGGCCCTGGCGCTGGTGTTCACGGTGGGCATGTCGTTGCAGAAGGCACTATGCAAGATATCATCGATAATCCGAACTCTTTAACCGGCCAATATCTAAGTGGCGTAAAAGAGATTGAAGTACCAGAACAACGAACACCAATCGACAAGAAGAAAGTCGTAGAGATCGTTGGTGCGACAGGTAACAACCTTAAAAATGTCACTGCAACTATTCCTGTGGGACTATTTAGTTGTATTACGGGTGTGTCGGGTTCAGGTAAATCGACATTAATTAACGACACCTTCTTCAAAGTTGCTCACACTCAACTTAATGGCGCAACCACAGCAGTACCGGCAACACATAAAAAGATTAAAGGGTTAGAGCATTTCGATAAGGTAATCGATATTGATCAAAGCCCAATAGGACGCACACCAAGATCAAACCCTGCGACCTATACTGGTATCTTCACTCCTATTCGTGAACTTTTTGCTGGCACACAAGAGTCGCGTTCACGCGGTTACAAAGCGGGAAGGTTCAGCTTTAACGTGCGTGGCGGGCGCTGTGAAGCGTGTCAGGGCGATGGCGTTATCAAGGTAGAAATGCACTTCTTACCGGATGTGTATGTTCCGTGTGATGTGTGTAAAGGAAAGCGCTACAACCGTGAAACACTAGAAGTTCGCTACAAGGGTAAAACCATCGACGAAGTTCTTGAGATGACTGTTGAAGATGCTCGTGAGTTCTTTAATCCAGTTCCCGTGATTGCACGTAAACTGCAAACGCTAATGGATGTGGGTCTTTCTTACATTCGTTTAGGCCAAGCGGCAACCACCTTATCTGGCGGTGAGGCACAGCGTGTTAAATTAGCTCGCGAGCTGTCTAAACGAGATACAGGCAAAACCTTATACATTCTCGATGAGCCCACAACAGGTCTTCATTTCCACGATATCCAGCAGCTATTAACCGTGCTGCATCGACTGCGTGATCACGGTAATACCGTTGTAGTCATTGAACACAACTTGGATGTCGTAAAAACAGCTGACTGGATCTTAGATTTAGGCCCAGAAGGTGGCCAAGGTGGCGGTGAGATTGTTGCAGAGGGTACACCTGAAGATGTGGCATTGGTCGAAGGTTCGCATACTGCTCGCTTCCTTAAGCCTATGTTAAATTTGAACTAGGTGTAAAATAGCGCCCTGCTAACAGACAGAAAAATGTTAAAGTAACAGAGCTTGTTTCAAAAGGAACAAGCTCTGTTTTTATAAGGTTAGGGATTTATGGCAACAATACATACTAGCGGTACCCAGCTAGAAAATCAGATCACTCAGTTACCACTCAACAAAGCATTCCTCGCTTCATTAGCTATTGTGTTCTTACTCGCCATGCATTTCTTCATGCCCAATCCAGGAGGCTCTGGCCTTGCTCTATCCTTTAACCCTACCACTTGGTTAGCACTGAGCTTCACCTTAGCCATTGGCTTTTATCAACTAGCAACCAATCGAGTACTCAAGTATTCCAAGTTAACCATAGGTTTGCTGATAAGCTGCGTGATACTCACATTGCCGATTCTATACAGCAATGCATCTCCAGAAGGAGCATCAGGCCGATTACTTGGATTATGGGCAGGTTTTGCTTTATTCGTAGTTCTTCAACAGTTCAAATTCAGCAACAAACACAAACAACGTATGCTGTGGTTCATCGTATTAGCTGTCGTCATACAAGCGCTATTTGGTTATGTACAATATTTCTTATTAGAACCAGGTAATCTATTTGGTTACAACACCGCGGCTAATCGCCCTTACGGAATATTCCAGCAACCCAATGTGATGGCCAGCTTCCTAGCAACGGGTTTTGTCCTTTCTGCTTACCTATTAGCAAGACAGCCCGCTAAGTATAATCACAAGATCAGCGAATCGTTTTTACTCTACCTAACCCCAACGTTAACCGTGCCACTACTGATCATCATCGCATCACGCACAGGGTGGTTAGCGGCGGTCATCGGTTTTGTGTGTATACTTCCTTACCTATATAAATTTTCGACCAAGAAGCGCTTCTACGGATGGTGCACATCCGTTGTTGTCGGTATCGTGGTTGCATTTACCGTAATAAACCTTAGCGCTACAGATAGTATCGCTAGCAAGAAAGCGAACTTAGAAAGTCCGCGCGCTTACACCTTTCCACAAGCGTTAGACATGATGATCGAAAAGCCATTTACCGGTTATGGCTACGGAAAGTTCGAATCTGAATACACACTATATACCGCTCGTCAGCATCAACTGAACTCAAATTATCATCCGGGGCTTCCTTCTATGGATCACCCGCACAATGAATTTCTTTTTTGGGGGGTTGAAGGTGGCATAGTACCAATCATAGGTATCTTGATTGCCGCGGTGTTAGTGATGTCTCGTATAGCAAGTTCAGCAAAGGGCACGCGTCTAGCATTACTTGCTCTGTTTATACCGATACTCTTGCACTCTCAGCTAGAGTACCCGTTTTATCATTCGGCGATTCACTGGATAACCTTCATCATTTTGATTTACTGGGTGGATCAGCGTGCCTCACGTCACTATCAGCAGCCGTTCAGCATAATCAGTAAAACCTTGTTTAGAGTGAGCAGCTTGGTATTACCGATCCTAGTGAGCTTCTATATGCTAAGCGCACTGCACACTAACTATGTACTGACTAAGTTCGAGCTATCTAAACCTAAAAACCCAGATATTCTCAAACAAGTGACTAACCCAGTAGTTTGGAAAGATCGCTACGATTGGGACATATACAGCACTTACCTCAACATTGGTCTGTACAAAGCCGATCCTAGCCTGATCCAACCTTATATAGATTGGTCGCTAGAAATCATAAAAAGTAAGCCAAGACCTGCTTTCTACAGTAACTTGATTTTGGCGTATCAAGGACTCGGAGAAGAAAGCAAAGCGGAACAAATCCGCAGCGAAGCAAAGTTTTTATTTCCAAATAGAGACTTTTCACAGGTTCAGTACAAGAAAATATCTCAAGCTGAAAACAACGTCTCGTCGGCAGAGTAGTTAGCAACTAACGAGGTATGAATTCCGCGTCTTATCTTTAGAACAAACACAAAAAAGCGCACGTTCTCTCGTGCGCTTTTCTTTTTAATTTCAGTTCATTGCAGCTATTTCAAAACATCTTTTAGCGCTTTTAGGCACAACGCGACATTCTCTTTTCGTGCACCATAGCCCATTAGGCCGATACGCCACGCTTTGCCCGCTAGAGAACCAAGTCCTGCACCAATCTCAAGGTTATACTCTTCTAAAAGCTGAGTTCTGATTTTTGCTTCATCAATCCCTTCAGGGAAATAAAGTGCGTTAAGTTGTGGTAAGCGGCTATCTTCATCAACCACAAACTTCAGCCCTAAAGCTTCGACGCCCTCTTTCAACTCTTGATGCATTGCGTGATGGCGAGACCAGGCATTATCTAGGCCTTCATTTTTTAGTAGCACAAGAGACTCATGCAGCGCATAAAGACTGTTTACTGGTGCAGTATGATGATAACTACGCTTACCTTCGCCACTCCAATAACCTAATACCAAGCTCTGGTCTAGGAACCAACTTTGCACTGGTGATTGACGTGCCTTCATTTTCTCAACCGCATGCTGAGAGAAAGTCACTGGAGACAAACCCGGCACACAAGATAGACATTTCTGGCTTCCCGAATAAACCGCATCAAGCTGCCATTCATCAACCAGCAATGGCACACCACCTAATGATGTCACCGCATCGACAATCGTTAAGGCATCAAACTGACGAGCAATAGCCGAGATAGCTTGAGCATCCGATAGCGCTCCAGTTGATGTCTCAGCATGCACAAACGCGACAGCAACAGCATCGGGGTTTTCTGCCAATGCTTTTTCTACTTTGTCGACAGAAACAGGCTTGCCCCACTCGTCATCAACAAGGATGGCTTCACCACCGCAACGAACAACATTCTCGCGCATACGCTCACCGAAAACACCGTTACGACAAACGATCACCTTTTCTCCAGGCTCAATCAAGTTAACAAAACAGGTTTCCATACCTGCACTGCCCGGTGCAGAAACTGCAATCGTAAATTCATTCTCTGTTTGGAAAGCGTACTTAAGAAGCTGTTTAAGCTCATCCATCATCGCAATAAACAGCGGATCTAGGTGACCTATCGTCGGACGGCTCAAAGCCTGCAGTACTTGAGGTGAAATATCAGAAGGACCGGGTCCCATTAACGTTCGGTGTGGTGGATAAAAGCTATCGATAGCAGTAGTGAGTGTTAAATTAGACATGTACATCCCTTACGTTAATGTTGTGAACAATCCACCCTAAAGCAAATTGATTACCTCAGCAATTAGCCATAAGTATTGAGGTCAAACCACTGTCACAGAATTGTTAAAATTATTTTTCAATTATCTCAAGTTACAGATTGACATTATTACCGCAAACACGTTCAATGAAACGGCTATCTAGCAGAAGAGGAGCACTGCCCAGGCAGATGTTTTGTGGAACCGCATTTCCAATACAAAACATTTATGGGGAGCAGTGCCGAGATAATAAAAGGATGCAGGACCTTTATTATCGGTTGAGCGGGCTGAATCCCTTCAACTGTCGCCATTTCTATATGGTGAAGAGCTTCTGAGGTTACTATTCTAATAATTCCTCTCTTGTTGCTCTAAAACTCTCTTCGAAAAACATCGGACGTTGGATTACCCAACCGTAATTTTATTTTAGGAAGTCGTGGGAGATATATCGTGAGTGCATCTAATGTAGCTGGTTCTTTTAATGTCGCTAAGTTTGGTGGAACAAGTGTCGCCAACTTTGAAGCAATGAGCCGTTGTGCTGCCATTATTGAAAACAACTCAAATACGAAACTGGTCGTAAGTAGTGCATGTTCTGGCGTGACTAACTTGCTTGTTGAATTGGCGAATGGTGTTCAAGACAAAGCTCGCCGCCAAGAATTGATGACGCAATTAGCTGACATCCACAATACCATTCTTGACCAACTTTCTGATCCAATCAGCATCGAAAAAGAAGTTCACAGCATTCTTGATGACATTGCTAGCGCAGCTGAAGCCGCATCATTTCAAGCAAGCACTAAGCTGACTGATCACCTTGTCGCCTGTGGTGAGCTGATGTCGACACACATCCTTGCTCAAATCCTTCGCGAGCGCGGAACACCTGCAGTTCGCTTTGATATTCGAGAAGTGATGCGCACCAATGATGATTTCGGAAAAGCAGAACCACAGCTAGAAGAAATTGCCGCTTTAGCAAAAGAGAAACTGATTCCACTGTGCCAACAACAAGTTGTCGTGACCCAAGGTTTTATCGGTGCTGACAGCGAAGGCAACACCACTACGTTAGGCCGCGGTGGCAGTGATTATTCAGCAGCGCTGATTGCCGAGTCGGTACAAGCGATTGGCTTAGAGATCTGGACGGATGTTCCGGGTATCTATACTACCGATCCACGTATTGCTCCTAAGGCCTCTCCTATCCCAGAAATCAGCTTCAGTGAAGCATCGGAGATGGCAAACTTCGGCGCGAAGATCTTGCACCCATCGACACTAGTACCAGCACTACGCCACCAAATCCCGGTATTTGTCGGCTCCTCTAAAGCACCAGAGTTAGGTGGAACTTGGATTCGCCAGCAAGTAGAAAGCTCTCCTCTGTTCAGAGCCCTTGCCCTACGCTGCAACCAAACCATGGTTACGCTCCGTAGCGCTAATATGTTCCATGCTTACGGTTTCCTTGCTAAAGTGTTCGAGATCCTTGCTAAACATAAGATCTCCGTCGATCTTATCACCACATCAGAGATCAGCGTTTCACTTACGCTGGATCAAACAGACACATCAGGTGGTGCTCCTGAATTACCAGAAGCAGCGCGTATTGAGCTTGAAGAACTGTGTTCTGTCGATATTGAGCATGACTTATGCCTTGTTGCTCTTATCGGTAACAACATGAGTGAAAGCAAAGGCTATGCGAAGCAAGTATTCGGCACTCTAGAAGATTTCAACCTGCGAATGATTTGTTACGGAGCAAGCCCTCATAACCTATGCTTCCTGCTAAATGAGTCTGTTTCTAAGTTAGCGATTCAGAAACTTCACCAAGAGTTATTTGAGTAGAAAGTCCATTTATCACCGACTGATAGATAACTAAATCACTGACCCGTCCTGATATGGGTTGACACTTGATTGACTAAAACGCTCGATGTATTTCATCGGGCGTTTTGTATTTTAGAGCTGTGTGAGGCCTATATTCATTATAGATTTTTACTGATTCAGCGACCATTTTCTTTGCTTCATCTAAAT